>NBLI01000216.1 GCA_002084535.1 Candidatus Zhuqueibacterota bacterium 4572_119 | reverse complement strand
GGTCGATATCGACAAAAACAGGAATTGCTCCGGCATCAAGAACAGCAGTAGCCGTAGCAATGAAAGTGTAACCAGGTACGATTACTTCATCACCGGCGCCAATTCCGGTTGACTGTAAAGCAATTTTCAAGGCGGTTGTTCCGCTATTCACACAGATACCATATTTTGCCTGGTGATATTGCGCATATTTTTCCGTAAATGTTTTAACTTTGCTCCCATGCAATGATCCCCATTTTCCACTTTCGACTACTTCGCGCAAATAGGTAATTTCATTTTCATCCCATACCGGCCATTTGGGAAAAGGTTTTGTCCTGACAGCGTTTCCACCATTGATTGCTAAATTTGCCATAACTGGTCTCCTAATCTGTTTCATTAAAAATATCACTATGCTTTATTTTACAATAAAATTTTCATCCAATTCAAAGTTTTTTAACATATCCTTTATCCGAAGCACGTTTCTGCGCGAGTTTTCGATTAGAGGTTTGCATTGTGTCTCTACTGTTAAATAATTTATATCCAAGCCGTTCATAATCGCCCTGAATTGCCCTTCCCAATCAATAGAACCATCACCAAGCAAAACAATTTCAGGATCACTTGTTTTATGTTCCCGAATATCTTTTACATGAATGGTGTGAATATGTTTGCGAATTGCCAGATAACCATAAGGATAAGGAATTTCCCCCGCGATTAAGGCATTAGCAAGGTCCCAGTTTGCCTTTAAATGTTTGGAATTTACATCATCGAGAATCATTGCGGTATTACTTCCTGTATTTGCCCATGACCCGGCAATATTTTCCAGCAACAGTGTAAATCCGTACTTTTCGGCCAAAGACGCCATTCTTCCCAGAATATGCACAATTTGAATATAATTGGTTTGCGGTTCCCGGGCATATCTTTTAAATCCAAAAATAATGACATTCCTTGTGTCCAATTTTTCTGCGAATCTGAAACTCTCATAGATTTGTTCTTCGATTTGAAGTTTTAGCTGAACTTCGTCCCGCAAAGAAATTTGAAACAACCCCGGTGAGATGGCTGAAATATTTACATTTTTCTCATCTTTAATATTCTCGAGCATATCCATTTCTTTTTTGGACACAAATGGAACGCGACCGCTGTTTAAGAATCGTAATTCGTAATCAGTGATCCCCCATTCCACACCAATGTCAACTGCTTCGCTAAAGTCATGTGAAATTTCATCTGAAACGATTGAAAGACGCATTTACCGCTACCCCTCAATAAATTCTTATTGATTCTTAAAAATTGTTTAATTGTTTTTATGTAATAAAGTTCCGCATTCACAAATATTTTATGACCAAATCCTTTGTTTTAACGCTGTTCATCATTTTATCACCGGCTCCCTCGTATTCAACGACCAAGGGACCCTGATATTTTGAATGACGTATCAGATTTACGCAGGTCTCATATTGAATCGTTGTTTCTTCACCGTCCTCATTAAACTGGTAGGATTTGGCATGTACTTCTTTGGCAAACGGAAGCAACCTCTTTAATTCAAAATATTTATCCTGAAACACAGTAAAATTTCCAAAATCCGGACAAGTCCCCAAAAATGGGGATTGATAGAAATTGATAATATCTAATATATTATCAGTAAAACCTGACACGCCCCAGTGATTTTCGATGGCCAAATTAATTTTCAACTCTTCCGCTTTTGGCAGAATGTTATCAAAAATGGAATAAATATTTTTTCTGATATTCTGGTCTGTCAAAGGTTTGGGTTTTCGATTTTTAATTAAAACTTTATGCAGCCAGGTAAAAAATTTCGTTCCCTGCAATTTCGATGTTAATAAACCTGGCAATTGTCGATCTACAAGTTCAATGCCCTGAAATCCGTGCTTTTCCGCTATTCCGGGCAGCATTTCCAGATTGAGCAATTCAGATTTTGTCAGATCAATTACACTCCAGGAGGATAAAAATATGGGATTCGGTTTTATCATATACTTAAATTAAGTTGAATCAGTCACTTATTCATAAATAGCGTGGTCAGCTTCCTGATATAATATAAATCGTTTATTCAAACAATTTAAAACTCGTTAACACACTTTCAAAATCGTGCCTGACAAAATCATAATTATCTACCTTTGAACGGCAGATAACAGCGTAAGCAATATTATTACGAACAAAGAACATTGGAATTATGACTGGAAACTCGATACCAATATCCTCAGGTAATTCAGCCATATAAAACGCGCCGGACAAACTGCCTTCTCCACTCGATATTACTCCTTGCGTAACATATACCGAATCAGATCCACTGTAAATTGCTTTGAGTTCGTTCAGAGATTTCTTGGCTATTGTTGTTGGCGTGGTTGAATTTTCCAGGTCCATTATAGCTACATCGATGATTGCGAACTGTGAAGAATTATCAGATCGCGTCATTCTCGCTTTAAGGATTAGATTTTTTAACAATGCTGAATTGAAGTGAACAAACTCTAATTCTAAAAGTCCTTTTCCGTGGATGATTTCCCAATCAGTCGAAGGGATGGAAATCCCAAAATTATAGTCTTTATTGAAATATTTATTTCCAATTATTTTTTCATTTTCATTGAAGGTTGGAATCGCTGGTGGTTTTAGATCGACAAAATCGGATTTCACGATTGCCATTATAAAAAGCAATGTTCCCAATATTACCACTAATAAAAAAAGCTGTTTGGACATACTTTTGAATATTGATTTCATTGTTCTCCCATAGATTATTTTTAATCATTGAATTTAATAAAAATAAAATTAAAATCAAATTAAAAAATGATAATATTCGCTTGCTTTTATTTTTTTCTTTATTTATTTTGAAATATCAAAACCGGCAAATAAAATTTATCCCACAAATAAAAAGAAAAAAATTATGCGGCAGCAACAGGTTAAATCTGCATTCACCTTCGCGTTTATTAGCACCGGTTTCGCGGCAATGATTAGTCAAATCACGCTTTTGCGGGAATTAATTATTCTTTTTACGGGCAATGAACTGGTGATTGGTATCATTCTGGCGACGTGGTTGTTTTGGACGGCTGCTGGAAGCGGAATATTGGGGCGATTAACTTCAGGTATAAAAAATTCTAAATTACTATTTATCTTGCTCCAGTTATTCCTCGCTGCTCTTATTCCGGCTACTTTTTTATTTGTTAATTCCGCGAGAAAAATATTTTCCATTTCCCCCGGGGAAATTATTAGCCCGCTTTTCGTTTTTCTAATTCCTTTTATAGCACTTTCTTTTGTTGGTTTAGCAATCGGCTTTCTCTACACATTAGGCTGCAAAGTTCTCACAATATTGGATAGTACAATCGAACTTGTACCGGGAAAAATATATTTTTATGAAGCTATCGGTTCGGGGATTGCTGGTTTTATAGCCAGTATATTCATATTTCAATTTTTAGAAAATATTCAGGTGATTTTAATTATTAGCTTATTTAACCTGCTTGTTGGTTTTTTCATGATTTGCTTTCTTTATCCAAAGTTAAGATTGAAATTGCTGCTACCGGTTGTTGTTTTGATGATTTTGATTATTAAATTTTTTCCTGCATGGAATATTACAGCACAAAAACTTTCCTGGGGAAAGCTTGAGCTTTTGAAAATAAAAACTTCTATTTATGGAAATTTGACAGCGGTAAGAGTTGGGGAAACAATAAGTTTTTATGAGAATGGCGTTTTAATGTTTACGCATCCCGATTTAATGCATGATGAAGAATCAGTTCATTTCGCGCTGCTCCAACATCCATTTCCTGAACAAGTCCTTCTTGTTGGTGGTAATTTACCCGGTAGTATTCCCCAGGTTCTGGCACACAAAAGCGTTAAGAATGTTGATATTTGCCTGCTCGATCCGGAATCGCTGGAGTTAACCAAAGAATTCATTCCCCACATTTCGGAAATAATTCATGATGACCGGATAAATGTTTTTCATACGGATGGACGCAGGTTTATCGAGCGTTCAAGCGATAAATATGACGTGATCATTATCAATTTGCCAACGCCGCAAACAACGCAAATTAACCGCTTCTATTCTCTGGAATTTTACCAAATAGTTAAAGAAAAACTTGAAAGCGATGGAATATTGAGCTTCTCAATTGGGGGGTCAGAAAATGCGTTGATAGATGAGCAAACCGAGGTTCTTTCATGCCTCCATCGTACGCTGAAACAGGTCTTTGAAGAAACAATACTTATTCCTGGATATTCCATTCATTTAATAAGCTGCAATTCAACTGACATACTTAACAAATCACCGGAAATATTGAACTCGAGAATTACCAGCAGGAATTTGGCCACAAAATATATGAAGCCCTATTACCTTAATTATCGCTTGACAGAACCGCGAATAAAATTCCTTGAGGAACAAATTAAGGAATATCCATCTAAAATCATCAATCGAGATTTCAAGCCTATCGGTGCTTTTCTCAGTGTGTATCTGTGGTTATCGTCATTCAACAAAAAATTGATTGGTACGATCCAGGAATTTAGATCAGTTATTACTTATTTTACTTATATTGTCCTGTTATTGTTTTTATTGCTTATTTCTTATTTTGTTTTTAAAAATAAAAAATTGAAAATAGAAACACCAGTAATAATAACTATGTTCATGGTTGGCAGCACTTCAATTTCATTGGAAATTTTGCTTATTCATGGATTTCAGGCAATTTACGGTTACGCCTATTTTCAGATTGCTTTGATTCTGAGTGGATTTATGATTGGGTTAGCGCTGGGCAGTTGGTTTGCGATAACCAGGCCAAAACCAGACAACCCGTGGAGAATTTTTTTTCAAATGCAAATCTTGTTTTTTCTCTACCCTCTTTTCAGTTATTTGCTGCTAATTTTAGTATCTGCAATAATTTTACCTGACATATTCGTTCAAATTATATTTTTATTTTTGATTTGTGTTATTGGTTTTATTACCGGACATCAATTTCCTTTAGCCAATAAGTTAATGCTGTCAGATAAAATGAAAACCGAGCGGGTTGGTGGAGCTTTATATGCATGGGAATTAACCGGATCCATTTTTGGAGCTCTGTTTTTTAGCACTTTGATCATTCCTGTTTTTGGGGTAGGATTTTCCTGTCTATTCCTTTCGCTTGCCAATGCTTTGCCGATAGTTCTATTAAAAGCTGAAACAGCTTTTCGCAATTAGCTGTTAGCTTTTAGCGCAAACAAAAATACAATAACTTGAATGCTTCCAATGCAGATTACTAATTTAGATGATCAATAGAAAATGCGGCTTTGTTGAAATTTAAAGAGTTACTGCGGTTCGACTCCGCTCACCGTGAAGAGAGAAGTTATAGCACCATAATTTATGAAAAATCTTAAAATACCTAATTTTTAGAATGGACTCATCAATATCATTTAAAAAAATCAGGGTTCAGTACTCGAACATCTCCCTGGCGCGCAGTCAAACCAATGCCATCAAAATGATTCAGCAATGGAACGGCATATTTTCGGCTGCTATCCAATAGCTGCCTAAAATCAGCCACAGTAATTTTGTCATTTTTGCTAAAATATTCTTTCACTTTTTCTATCGCTTCGTCAATACGCTTTTTATGAAATATAATACCCTCACCCACATTGACCAGCTCTCCGGTTTCTAAAAGTATATCAATTGTTACTTTTGTTTCCTTATGTGTCATGTTGATTTTGTCAGCGATTTGATCA
>NBLI01000215.1 GCA_002084535.1 Candidatus Zhuqueibacterota bacterium 4572_119 | reverse complement strand
TCGGTCGAGGCTCTTACATAAAGTCCGCCAAGCTTACCATTATACATATAAGGATTAACATTATAAATACATTTAGCTTTCTTAACTTTATTATCCTCCCAGTAATCAATTTCGATTTCCGGCAAATTTATTATTTCTTGTACGATCCAATCGCCAGTCAACGCTTCATCGACAACATCATTCCACTTATTTATTTCACAATCAACGCCGATAAAAACAGCAACACTTGAATAAGAATTTGCATGTTTTATAACTAATTTTTCTCTGTTTTTTATGAGATATTCTTTTGTGTCAAATTCCTTTCCTTTTACAACAATTTTTTCTTCAACTTTTTTTGTCCAGGGAAGAATTTCCCGAACGATTTTCAAATCTTGTTTTAATTTTTCTGGAAAAATATTATCATACTGCTCATCTTTAAATAGAACCATTATATTTTTAGAGTCAACACGTTTCGTACAAAATGGATTCACGATCGCCACATTGGCTTTGTCAAGATCAATCGCCATTTGCCAACTTTTTTTTGCATATTTCGGTAACTCATCCCCGGTAAACCGCCTGTAAATTAAATCAATTGTTTCGCCATCAACTGTTTTCACGCGATTATCTTCTATTATTAAATCGTTGGGATCAATTACACCACAATTATGCCCCTTTGATTTAATATAATTAATTAAAATTGCATACTCACCCTGAATTCTTTCTATTTCATTCTGCCATTGAATTAAATAAATATTTAATTTTTCCTTTTTGGGGAATCCTTTTTTCTTTGCCTGAATATTATAATGATGCATCAAAGTATTATAAACGATTTCCATTCTTTGTATTTGTTCTACCTTTTCAGGCGAAAAAATATTTAAATACTCAGTCTCGAGAAAAAAACTTTCTTCGCTGCCACCAGGAATCTCACAATTTGACTCCACCATTTTAAAGCCTTCATTAGTGAGAAAAATATCAATCCTCGCTGCAGCCATATTGGTTGAATAAATATTCAAGGAACGAATATATTTTTCAAGTGCTTCCGGATAATCCAGTACTTTTTGTATTTGATCATTCGTTGGGAAATTTTGAAATACAAACTCCAACAAATTAGCGTAAGCTCTTGTAATTTTATCCATTTTATCCCAGAATTCCTGGTCAAAATAAAAAGGTGTCAGGCATAATTTTGCACTTCTTCCTCCATGTGGATTTAAAACTTTTGAGACAACATCAAAGTATTTTCTGTACAAATTTTCCACCAATTTTTCTCCCTATTTATTGTTCATATCTTAAACATAAAAAATAACCAAAAATAAAAAAGTAACATCACTAAAGTCTGTGTAAAATTCAAAATAATGCCAGGAATAATTATTTTTTAATTCTTGTTAGCACTTTATATCCCTTCCGCTCTATATTCCAATAAACACAGCCTTTTGGTACAGAACAACAAATCTCTGTATATTTATTAGAAACTTTTGAGAGAAGTAATGGATTATTATACTTCTTCAAAATATTAATCGCTTCCTGTTTGGACATATATTCAGCTTTTCCTGTTTGGACCATTCCTTCCGCTAATTCATCTAAAAATACTGACTCAGTAAGTTTGGAATTGTTGTTTATAGCTCTGCATACACGTTCTCCAACAGCACATTTATCGGCTGCTCGTATCAACTCTTTGGCAATGTTCAAGTTGATCAATTTTGGCTCAAATGGTTTTATTGCCTTTAACAATTGCTTGCTAAAAATTGAACCAAGTACTGGGAGTCCCAAATATTTTGCCAGGGTTAGTGCTAATTTGGCATCGTCCAGTACTTTCCCGGACACATAATCTTTTACTTTTGCCATAAATTCACAACTCAGCGAAAATACTAATTCATTTTATAAAATAAAAATCCAAGCTGAATTCAACCGACCCTTTTAGATAAATCAATTTTAATAAAGAAACAAAATGTTTACATAAGCCAGAAAAAATATGCCACCAAAACAAATGAACCCAACATTCCATGACTTTAAAGTCATGCACAGAATTGGCTCATGTCATTTGCCATATCCTCCGCCGCCAAACATAAATTTAACATACGGACCGTTAAAGCCAATATCGGGGCAACCAGCAAGTTCATTTGCTTCCCACTGAAAATCGCCTGCGAAAGGCGCAATCATGTAACCCGCTTGAACACCAACTACCAAACCACCTGCCCCAGTTTCATCCCCACCAAGTTTTATGAAATAATCCATTCCCAAAGCAAGATTGAGCAGGAAACCACCCATATTTAATTCGACACTTCTTTTTGGATCAGTTAGTAATTCGTCAAAAAAAAAACCGTAGCCGCCAATCAGGGAAGTTTTAAATGTTTCGGTCCCTAATTCAACAGTTTCATCACCGCCAAAAATGGTTCCGCCTTGTCCTCCGATAATTATGTTATTAATAATTCCATGCCCTCCTCCACCAATAGAGATAAAATTATTTGAAAATTCTTTATAGCCGTTGCTGACTAAACGGGAGTTAAGTGCGTCTAAATCCAGCACATTAGTACCCGCAATAAAATAGCCTCTACCAAAATCCAGCACATTAGTACCCGCAATAAAATAGCCTCTACCACTGGTTGTTTTGCAGCATTTTTCCTGGGCAAATATCAGAGAAGAAAAAATTAGAAAAATACTCAACGATAAAATAAGAGCCAACTTACAAGTTTTACTCATAATATATACCTCATGTTTTAATTGAGACTACAAGTTTAATTGTTTAAAATTTAATTTAAAATTAGTTGTTTCTCAATATTGAGACGCGACATCAAAAGAGCAAAGATAAACTTACATAAGCCTGTGCAGAAAAACCGATGGCGAAAAAAACAAAACCCAGTAACCCCACTTTTCCATTGTCCATTCTTTGAACCAGAAACCGGATGATGTTTGGCGCAAAATCGCTGATAATACCAAGAGTAATAATTAATATCAATGACTCAGCAAAATGTAATACTTTTAGAATCTTGGAAAATATAAAGACAGCACTAATTAAAAACACCAGGACTATAAATCTGATTACCCGATGTTTGCGTAGTGTCGCTTCAATCATGGCAAGACGTTGAGCACCGATTGCTTCTAAGGATAGAAGAAAAGCTCCGGCAAGCTCGAAATAAAGTCCGACAAAAGTCAGAAAATACATCATTGTTTTTTCAGTCATAGCCTTACTATATTAGTATTGATAATAAACTATTTTATTAATGGAGAACCATCGATCTCGCTGGTAAATTTCAAATCGGCATCATCAATTCGATTTTTATACCGCTGGATGACTTCTTGTACTTCCCATTTACTCACCACCCATAGATAATATTGAGCTTCCTGTTTGCCCAATCTTTTATAATCCAAATAAACCTCGATGAAGCCCGCGGCAATTTCATCACGGTCTTGCCTGGTCAAACTCCCCGGTTCCCCTTGAAGCGGAGGAATCTCCAGATTTTCACCAATTGACAGTATATCAGGATTATCAATACGATTCAAATTCACTCTGTAGATATTTGGCCATAAATACGCTTGCTGATAATACTCGTTAGCAATTGTCCAAAGTTTATCACCTGACTGTACCTGACGCGTTCCTCCCGGAGTCCCAATTTTTTCTTCTGAAGAAGCCGGTTGCTTATCAGCAACTATAGATTCAGTCTCGACTGCTTTTGGCTCTTTAGCAACTACTTGTTGTTTCTCCGGTTCAGGTTTTACATCTTCAGTTTGAGTATCAAATTGTGCTGGCGCTTCCACAACTGGCGCATGGTCTTTTTTTGAAGGCCAAAAAAGAAAAGCCAAAACAATAATAATAAGTGGGATAATCAACCACAGCCAGGAAAAAGATTTTCTTTCTTTTTCTCCATTATCAAGTAATGGTTTGTGCTCTGGTTCCGGTTCCTGTTTGTGGGGAATCGGTGGAATTACAGGAAGTTCAGGTTCATCTGTTTCAATAATTTCCGGTTTTAGATGCCCATATTCCCGGTTGATATATTTACGTAAGTCTGATGTTGCTTTAAAATTGATTGTGTTATGCGCGGGTATTTCAATTTCTTCACCAGTTCGCGGATTCCTTCCTGTCCGAACTTCATGCCATTTTAAACTAAAATGTCCCAGCCCGCTAATATTTACCCGGCCGTCCCGTTCAAGACCTTCTTTTGTAACATCGGCCATTTCTATTAGCAAATCATGAATTAAGCTTTTTGAGGCGCCGGTATCCTGAGCGATTTTATCGACTAAATCCGAAAAACTTATTTTATCAATCATTTTTCAGCCTCTTGAATTTTAATTCTTGTTTAAGGGAGGAACTAGGGCGGTATTTTGTCACACGTTTTGGAGGCAACATCATAAATTTTTTATGATATGGATTAAACGACTTCCTCTTTTTCTTTACATAAGTCACAAATGTACCGAATCCGGGGATTGAAACGCCAGTATCTTCATCCAATATTTCTTTAATGGAATCAATACTGCCTTTTAACAGTCGTTTTATTTCAGACTGAGACAGGTCCAAACGCAACGACAACGTCTTAATCAATTCCGAATTTGTCATGATGACCACCGCTATTTAGGAGTTTCATTTAGCCCGCATTATTCATCAAATTTTAAAGGTTAATCTCAAAGACACCCCCATCACCACGGATCAAATCGATTGAAATGTCCTGAAAATTCGCTTTTAACTCATCTTCCACACGGGAAGCATTTGGTAAATAGTTTCACTCACCACAATATTTTATTGTCACTTTCATATTTTTCCTTTATGATATTATTGCTTAATAATGTGCTATTAGCATTTTTTATATACGATTGCTACTACTGTCTTATCATCACCGCCCATATTTATTGACAACCCAAAAGGTTTATTATTGTTTATTTCAATTTGAGCATCCCCAGCTTTTCCTGTAAGCTGCTCCCATATTGTAACCGCCTGATGAACACCTGTTCCGCCGGTGGGATGTCCCCAACCGATCAAACCTCCGGTTGTGTTAAAGGGAATTTTACCGCCCCGGGCAGTATTTCCTGCTGATACAAAATCAGCTCCTTCACCGGGTTTTGCAAATCCAATTGCTTCTGTTCCCAATATTCCAGCAACTGTAAAACAATCGTGGCATTCGACAGTTGACAGATCATCTTTGGAAATCCCTGCTGACTCAAATGCTCGTTTCACAGCTAACTCGGTTGTTTCCAGCCGCGTTAAATCAGCCGGTGGGATGGTGATGTCATATTCAGCCTGACCCAAACCAACCACTTCCACTGCATCTTTTTTGGCAACCCCAATTTTTTCCAATCCTTGTTCCGACACAATTGCAATTGCCGACGCCGCGTCTGACACCTTGGAACAATCAAAAACATTCAAATTGTCAACAAAGGCTTTTGGATTTGGCTCCATCATTGCCATAGCTTCAAGGTCTTCCACTTTGTTATGATATTCCTGAGCTGTCGGACAAAGCCGAGCGTTTTCCACAGCGTTGCGGTACCATCGGGCAAATGCCTTTCGCGCTTTGTCCCTGCCATATTTTTCAAAATAGACGCCAGCCCGGTCGCTGAATTTACCAGGAAAAAAGTACGCGTGCCCAGTTTTCCTTTCCTGGAACCAGCCCGCGCCAGCAAGAATATCCGCGCCGTAAATAGCTTTTACCGTATTCTGGACTTCAACACCAACCGCCAACACTACATCAGCAGTTTCGGCAAGAACTGTTTTAATTCCTGTTGCCAGCGCCAAACCTCCGGACGCGCACGCGCCTTCAACTGCAACCGCGGGCTTCCATTTCAAGCCCTCATCTATCATCGGGAAAAACGCTGGTAAATTCGCTTGTTTATTAAATCTTGCCGCCATAAAATTTCCGATAACACACTCATCCACATGCTGCGCGCCATTCATCTGCGCCAAGGTCCCTTGTCCTGCTTCTTTAATATAATGCTCAAGTCCCGGACGCGGTTTCTTGGGATGAAATTCTTTTCTTCCTGTACCCAGCGATATCGTATTAAATCCAGCCGTCATATATAGTTTTTTTCTTAGTTTTCTCATTGTAACTCCTCTCTATATGAAATATTCATTAATAGGACCATACGCATGATAAAATCCTGTCAGAAGAACTGTATTCACGTCCTCTTCTGTTCGGGCGACTTTATCCGCTACCAGTTTTAGAGCAATCTCTTTAGAGCGTTTGCCATACTCTACCGCCAATTTCGCGCCTAAATTATCCATTTCATTTAATTCAGCAAAGTGATTTTCCAGTATAGTTTTTTTATCCGGATTACCAATTACAGCCTTCCAGGGCAACGCTGCTTTTGGCAACGCTCCAAGTTTTGCGTCACATTTTTCCTGGAATTCCGATATGGGAATGTATTCTCCTTTGTCAACACTATATACACCAACCGGCTTTCCTTTTTCATATTTTAAAATACCATCTTTTTGAGAACCATCTCCAAACTGCCCGCCCTTAACATCTTTTTCATTTAATTTGTCCAGCAACGGACTGTGAATATTTTCACTCTGAAGCCTGGAATTCATAACACTCATTATGAATTGACAAACATCAATCCCTACATAATCGATAAGCTGGAAAATTCCCATGGGGCGGATGAGATAATCCTGGCTGACTTTATTAATCATATAAACCGCTTCTGCAAAACCCACTTGTTCAGACAATCGCTCTACTTCAGAAATCCCATATAAACCGTCCCTCATAAAATGTCCGTTCCCGATAAAACCGGCAACATCATTAGAATGAACAATAATTTTTCTTAAATTTTTCGCGTATTGCAGGGCAAATTGCACCAGATCTTCCTGCGTGTTACTCCCGCTGATTAATTCAACCAATTTCTGTACCGCCGGTGGATTATAAAAATGGAACCCCACGATTCGACCGTCAAGCTTCACATTTTCATCTAATTCATGAATTGGAATGGATGACGTGTTGGTAAAAAACCAGGGTGTTTTGCTGCTTTTTTCTTTGATTTGACTTAATATTTTCACCTTTAAATCTGGATTCTCAAGAATGGCTTCAAAAATCAAAGAGGAATCGTAGCTTTGCTCAAGACGGGTACTGCATCGGACAAGCTTAATAACATCAAAAACGTATTGCTTTATGATGTCACCGTTTTCGATCAAATCTTTCCGATCCTTGTACATCTGGCGAAGTTGAACTGTCTTTTTTTCAGCAGCTTTAACCACCTGCGCCTGTAAAAAATCCATCAGGGATAGCAATGCCGAATCTGAAACATCGATGGCATTTAATACAAATTTTCGATGTTTATTTTCCGGCATCAGGCTTAAATTTGCCATTTCCATGGCAGTGAGTAATAAAATGCCACTACCCATCTTTCCTCCGGCGCCCAGTACTGTAACATTTTCTAATCGGTCAACATAGTCCATACATTTTACTCCTTATTGCTTATGGTATTTTTACCCATACTTTTTTATTTTTCAGTTTCGCTTTTTGCCTTGATTCATACCAGGTTTCTAATTAAAAGTTTAACAAGCTGTATTTAAAAGCTGCATTAGAGTTCATTTAAATGCTGATTCTGACTGTATTTAATCTATTATACATACAGCAAAAAATCATGCACTCTGGTTTTGTTTATTTACCAATTCGGCTGCCGTTTTTCGAGAAAGGCTTTCATTCCTTCAGCGCCCTCATTCCCAAAAAGAGAACCGAACTCTTCTGATTCCATTTTACTACCACTTGCAAAATCTGTCTCCATCCCTTCATGGACTAATTTTTTTACTTTGGAAACAGCTTTTGGTCCTTTGCTTTTTATAATATTGGCAATTCTTAACGCTTCTTCCATTAACCGATCCGGTTCCACTACCTTTTGAACCAAACCAATTCTCAAAGCATCTTCAGCAGAAATCATATCTCCGGTTAACAGCATATAAAGCCCATTTGCTTTACCCACCTGACGCGGCATCCGCTGCGTACCGGCGTAACCGGGCGTTAATCCCAGACTAACTTCCGGTTGACCGAATTTTGCCGATGAACTGGCAATTCGAAAATCACAGCCCATCATCAGTTCACACCCACCTCCCAGCGCGAATCCATTTACAGCCGCGATAACAGGTATTGGGAGTTTCTCCAAACTGCGGAACGTATTCTGACCAACCCTGGAAAACAATGTCGCGTTTTCCGAATCCATATTCACCATTTCCGCGATATCAGCTCCCGCGACAAATGCTTTTCCCTCGCCCGTGATTATCATTACCCTGATTTCAGGTTTTGATTCAATGGATATAATAAGATCATCCATTTCACTGAAAAATTTTGAATTCAGCGCGTTGAGCGCCTTTGGACGGCTGATCCAAAATCCCATCAATCCAGAACAGCAAAATAATAAATATTGCATTGTTAAAGTGAAAACAATAAAAATTTGATCTTTCTGCAATGTCATTTAATTAAGAGAATAATTTAATTACTGTAAAATTTTCCGCGCGATCACCACTTTTTGTATTTCCGAAGTACCTTCATATATCTCCGTGATCCGCTGGTCGCGATACAATCGCTCGATTTTATACTCTTTCATGTAGCCATAACCACCATGAATTTGCAAGGCTTTATGGCAGACCCGATGAGACATTTCTGAAGCATACAATTTCAACATTGCCGCTTCCTTGGAAAAATCTTTTTTCCCACTTTCCTTTAACCAGGCAACCTTATACAGCATTGTTTTTGCGAGTTCTACCTCTGTTGCCATTTCAGCCAACATAAATTGAATCGCCTGAAATTTTGACAATGACTTTTTAAATTGAACCCGTTCTTTTGAATAACGAATCGCTTCCTCAAGCGCGGCTTCCGCGATACCGACTGCCTGAGCGGCAATGCCAATCCTGCCGCCATCCAATAAAGTCAGCGCTATTTTCAGCCCGCCATTCTCCTTTCCCAACAATGAATCAGCAGGAATTTCGCATTCATCAAATACCAACTCGGTACAGGAAGCAGATCGAATTCCCATTTTGTTCTCGCGTTTTCCAATGCTGAATCCTGGTGTGTCATTTTTTAAAATAAATGCCGAAATTCCTCTGGAACCTTTGTCCTTATCCGTCTGGGCAAATACGATAATCAAATCCGCGAAATCACCGCTGGATGTGAAATTTTTAGTTCCATTTAAAATAAAACTATCGCCTTTTCTTACTGCCGAGGTCTGCAATGCGCCGGGATCGCTGCCAGCATTCGCTTCTGACAATGAAAAACAACTCATCCAATCACCACTGGTCAATTTTGGCAAATATTCTTCTTTCTGTTTTTCCGTGCCAAATTTCAAAATGCCTTCATTCACCAATGAATTATGCACTGAAACTGCTACTGCGGTACCAGCATCAACCTTGCTCAACTCAAGCATCGTCCCGGCATAAACAACAACTCCCATATCCACACCGCCATATTTTTCCGGGACAGTGATACCCAAATATCCAAGTTCTCCCAACTCTTTTAACGCAGTTAAATTCACCTCCCCTTTCTGATCCAGCTCCTCAACATCCGGCGCCAATCTCTCTTCAGCAAAACGTTTTGCCTCTTTGATCACCATTTTTTGTTCATCAGTAAACGAAAATTCCATTAACAAAGCCCTAAAGGGCTTTCACCCTGATTGGGATTCGATCTTTTCTCCGCCATAAATGACGGAGTTAGTCAATTATAATTACTTAATTTATACGTTATAACTAACACCATCCTTTAGGATGGTGGCTACATAATGCTGAAAAAATTTGGGACTTTAGTCCAGCATGTTTAATACTTCCACAAAAACCCTTATCACACATCATCCAATTCATCTTCTTTTTTAAAAACTTTATTTACGCGCATCAGTTTTAATATTTCAGTAGCAATTTCTTCAATTGGTTTATGGGTCACTTTGATTATCGACCAATCCTGTTGTTTTAAAAAGTACTGGTATGCGTATTTCAATTCCCGGCGAACATAATCCAGACTGGCGTATTCACCCGTCGCGCCACCCAGATGTTCATGTCTTACACTTCGCAAAGCTGCCAAAGCCCGGGGGTCTGTTGTCAGGCAAAAAACCCGTCTTGGAGGCAGTTTTTCCAAAATTGATGGTGGTTCAATGTCCAAAACAATTGGTACATTAGCAACCATCCAACCCTTAAAAGCAAGAAAAATACTTAATGGGGTTTTAAAAGTTCTTGACACACCTAACAGAATAATTTCAGCTTTTTCCAACTCCCGCACTCGCTGTCCATCATCATGGCGCAGTGTAAATTCCATTGCTTCTATTCTTTGAAAATATGCCCTGTTTAATTTGCGGAATAATCCGGGTTTTTCCGAAGGCGAATAATCAAATTGATTTGAAAGGCGCGCCAACAGATGCCCCATCAAATCTATGGTTTCAACATTGTGAAGCCTTCCTGTTTCCAATATTAAATTCCGAAACTGTGTTGAAACAACTGTATGTACGATAATGCTTCCGTTTTCTGCCGCTCCCTCGATGATATCGTAAATCTGCTGTTCCTTTCTCACTCCTGGGAATCGTGTAATTTGAACTTCAACATCAGGAAACTGTGTTAACGCTGCCTGTAGCGCCAGTTCAGCTGTTTTTCCGGTTCCATCGGACATGATTGTAATATTGAACATTCAGCGCCTCCCATTTGCTGCAAATATTCGCGGCTAATAAAGCAAAAAAAAACGCACCTGATCATTTTTTGTGATGCGTTTACTAAAAGAAAAATTATGAAGTAATTTGATGTAATTTAGAATTGAGGTAGAACTATATAAGTTCTTCCCAGGGCTCATGCGAAAAGAATCGCAACCGAAGATTATGATGATTAAATTCATTCTTCTAATATGGTATCTCCATTTATTAGAATAAATAAATCTACTGTTTTGCCTATCTAAAACAAAAAGATATATTATTGCAGAAATACAGATTATCTATTATAATAATGCAGCGCGAAGTTCAATTTAGATTAGCAAATAAACGAGAAAAAAATGGTTTCGAGATTTATAAATTAATAAATATGCACTATAAAGTCAATAAAAATTTTTAATATTTCGTAACACACCAGATACTGGTGGCAGACAGAGATGTCGCATACTTCAACTAAATAATAAATTGTGCTATCAACAATTATATTTATTGATTTCCTATATAGTATCAACAATTACAATTTCAAGTGTGCGACATCTTGAATACTCCC
>NBLI01000214.1 GCA_002084535.1 Candidatus Zhuqueibacterota bacterium 4572_119 | reverse complement strand
GCGCTGACCAAATAATCAACCATTATTTTGGTGCTGCCATGCATTGAAATATACGGTATAACAACCTCATTTTTTACATCATCAGAAACCCAATCCTGATAAGCTTCAATAATGAAATCTGGCTCATCATACATCGGTCCGTGACTCGGTGCAATTATGTCAAATTTATATTTATTAATTTTATCTAAATTATTTTTCACTGTTTTGCGAAAAGGCAGCATAATTTCTGCAAAATACCTTTTAGCTGCTTCATAAGCTAACGCCTTATCCTTAACATATAAATCAGTTGTTGCCAGATGAGAGCCCAAGAAATCGCAAGTGAATAATATTTTATCTTCTTGCAGATAGGTGGACATTGTCTCTGGCCAGTGAACCCAGGGTGTATGAATAAACTCAAGGTTTTTATCCCCCAATGACAATGTTTCCCCATCAGCAACAGTAATAAATTTATCTTCTGGGATATGCAAGAGGTCAACGAGCATTGTTTTGCCCTTGGGCGAGGTAACGACTTTTGCATTCTCATACTTTTCAAGCACAACAGGAATGGATCCTGAATGGTCCTGCTCTGCGTGTTGTGCAATAACGTAATCAATATTTGGGACATCCTCCAATTGAGACATCAGGATATTCTCCATATCAGGATCAACAGTGTCTAATAATGCTGTTTTTTCGCTGCCCTTTATTAAATAAGCATTATAACTTGTTCCATCGGGCAACGGAATTAATGAATCAAATAACCGTCTATCCCAATCAATTGCCCCCAACCAAAATACGCCATCTTTTACTTTTCTTGCTTTCATAATTGTTTACTCCTTTCAAAGTTAATGACTTTTGTGGAAAAAAAAACAGGCTCTTCATTTAAAGCCTGTTTTTAAAATTTAATATTTAGCGACTGTATGAATTTCTGATCGCAACAGATTCAAAAATTCTTTATCAACGTCCTTATTTTCGGACTTGTTTTTTTCGATTTTTTTAATAGTTATTTGATTATTCATTGGCAAATTTGTACAAATTACATTTAACCTGAATTGTTTATAAGTATGGTTGAAATTAACATGAATTCAGGTTGTCCCGCTACCTTTATAACTATAATGAGTTATACCGGATAAATATCAGAGTGAAAGAGTTTTCTTGCCTATTCAAATTCTTTTTTATCAGCATTCGGACCAACACGAAAAAAAGCAAGAATCGTTTCAATTCCCATAACAGTATTATATTTCCTCCGCTCATTCACTCAAAAATTTTCCCAATAATTTATTTGGCTTCGGCTGCGACACCAAGCAATTGTTCATCAACAACCTGCATTAACTGTTCTTTGGGAAGCGCGCCAACTGCCATTTGCGGCTGTCCATCTTTGGGGCAAAACAAAATCGACGGAATGCTTTGAATTCCAAACGCCGCGGCGAGTTCCTGCTCTTCTTCCGTATTAATTTTATAAAAATTGACCTTGCCTTTGTATTCATCAGAAAGTTCATCCATCACCGGAGCAACCATTTTACATGGTCCACACCAATCAGCGTAAAAATCAATCACACAAGGCAAATCCCCGGAAAATTTCCACTCTTTATTATTTTCATAATCAAATACATTTTTCAAAAATTTTTCTTTTGTTAAATTTTCAGTCATTTCTCTTTCCTTTCGTAAAAATCTTTAATGTTGAGTCTGGCATGAATTCTATCATATAAAGTTTATATTTTTAATTTTTAGTATTTTCACTTATTGTTACTTTGCCAGCAGTCAATGGTTTTAGATGCAGATGATTCATTAAAGATGCAGAGAAAATTATTTTATTTCCCGGCTTCCAAATCTGCTTTTAATAATCTCACAATATTCCAATAAAAATAGTTTTCCTCAAATTCCCCAAATCCCCATGACGCGAATTTCTTTTTCCAATCTACTTTCAGATAATCCAGCGCTAACGGGCATTCAAATTTTTTAAAAATTTTCTGGAATAATCCCGGTTTTTTCTCCAGGTCAAATTCATTATAATCTAAAAGGTAAATTTTACCACCGGGTTTTAGCGCTTTTTTTACATTCTTTATAATTAATTCTTTTTTATTATCCGGGAAACCGTGAAAAACGAAAGACAAAAGAGCTTTGTCAAACTCCTTTTCAAAAGGCAAAGGTTCATCGATCCTGAAATTCTGTATTTCAACATTTGGGAAAGCCTGGCATTTCTTTTCAAATTGTTCAATCATTTCCGCGCCAATGTCCAGCCCGACAATACGACCATTCTTTCCAATATATTTTTCCATTAAACAGCTATTCCTGCCTGTACCGCAGCCCATATCCAAAATTCTGTCGCCAGGTTCAATATTCATTTTTGAGATTGCTTTGCTGATAAATGGAATATAGCTCCCAAGGGAAAGAATGTTTATCAAAGCATCATAATGCTTCGCTTCAAAACCTGTAATTTCTACTTTTGATTCATTCATGAGAATTTTCCAATAATTTTGTATTTTATTGCAACCGCTTTTTAGGATTTATCACGCGAAATAAAACAAGCAACAAAAAAAGGATGGTTGGTTTTCAAAAATGTCAATATTTAAATCTGTGATATTGCTCCGAAGGCGCATCCGACTTTGGCGTGATCCGCATCATCAGCGCGGAACATCAGCCAACTATTTGGTGGAGCATCCAACTTTCATTCCTTTTCTTTAATCACGAAATAGCATGTTTCTTTTTATAATCCGTCAAATAAAAACCACTACCTTTAAAAATAACCCCGGAACCTTTTCCTATCACAATATCAGCAACAGTGCCGCACACGGGGCAGGACACCGTAGATTCATCCTGAATGCTTCTGAATAATTCAAATTCGTTTCCGCACTTTTTACATTTGTAATCATAAGTTGGCATTATTCTTCCTTTTAAATTTTAATAAAATCCAGTTAACTAAATCAATTAGATGCACCAAACTCAAATAGGATTTTTTTTAACTAAAAAATCTCCATTTTTACAGCCGAGATGAGACGCGACGTGTTCACACTTTGCCATTAAAATAAAATAAATATTTTTTTTACACCCGGCAAGAGACTCGTAATTTCCTTGACCTTTGGAAATGATCAAATCTGCGTTTTCAAAAATATTTTTGAATTCATCCGAAGTGTTTTTCAAAATTGTACCGGGTGCGTCATCCCCATTATTAATGATTTTTGCTATTTTGTCCATGCCAACAGCTTTGGCGTCGGCTTCAGTGACATCATTAATTATCGGACCTCCGCGCACAGCGAAAATTATATTTGGAAAATTGATAGTTTCCAAAAAAATTCGATCCATCACAATTTCTCCGGCATTGTCGCCCAAATACAATATCTGTTTCGCGCGCGAAATAGCCTCGCGTAGTTTTTCAGAATCGTCCATCGCCAGTTGAACAGATTTTGCTTTGTTAATGGTTTTTTCAATATCAAATTTATTGTTCGGTCCAAAGTCGATCACGTTCCCGGCAATTGCCAGTCTCAACGCAAATTTAAAAGGATCATCTGCTTCAGGATCAAGCATTAGACGATTAAATTTGTTTTTAATGTCCGCGTAGGGATCGGAATTTTCTGAAATTTCCTTGATTAATTTATGCATTTGCTGCCCAATTTCAGGCGGCGTTTGATCAAAATTCAGTTCACTAAAATATTTTAGCATTCTGCGAAAAATAAACTCCTGTTTGTCTTCAGGTACAATTCCCTTTTTAAAAAGCGTGATCAAACTTCCCATGGCGCAAGGAATGCAGTCATAGGTAAATTGTATTGCTTTTGTTTTATTGTCAATCATCTTCGTATTAACACCTTGCTTTGACTATCAAGAAACTTGATGAGATGGATTTGAATTTAAGTTGTTAGATTTAAGAAAACAAAAGGTTAAACGTATCATTCCGGTTCTGCCATTCTTTTCAGGATACCGGAATATTAAATCTTACAAACAAGTTATAACATAAAAATAAAGTCAGTGATTACCTGAATACCTGGGCTATTCAAATTCAAGGAGTATTGGATCAATGGAATTATGTATTGAAAAAATAGAACCCATATCTCATTCCAGCAATCCACTAATCCAAAGCTCCATTCGAAAATTGAAAATTTCCGGGAAGGTAAAAATCTTATTTTTTCACGCCAAGTGTTACTGTCTCACCGCTTAATTTCACTTCTTTTAAAACAACATTATCAACTAAATTATCTGAAATATCCAGCGAAAGCGTTTCTGCCTTAATATAATCAGCGTGCTGGACAAAGGCATTTTTGATTTTTTCCGAGCCTTCATAAAACAGATGTATTCTGTCATTCATTTCAAAATCGGCGTCCTTGCGCAACTCCTGAATGTGTCTTACCAAATCTCTGGCAACACCTTCGGACAGCAATTCATCAGTCAAAAATGTATTCAATCCTAATAAGCTGCCATCACTTTCCAGTACTACAAAATTTTCTTTGGGTTTTGTTTCAATGGTAACTTCGTCTGGTTCAAGAGAAATCGATTTTTCGTTTATTTGGAGTTCTGTATTTAGCTTCGCTTTAATATTTTTGGTAACTTCAGAAATATCCAACCTGGTCAATGCTTTTTGAATCAGTGGCACGTCTTTTCCATACTTGGGACCTAATTTTTTAAAATCAATTTTTAGCTCAAATTCAGCTAAGGCTGATTTGTCATTTACCACAGTCAATTTTTTAATATTCAGCTCTTCTTTAATATGGCTCTCATATTTTTTGAGAGAATCAACATCGATGGAATTGTCCGGCTTGATGACCAATTCGGACAGGGGTTGACGAACTTTCAGGCTGCTTTTGTTACGGAGTGCTCTCCCTGTTTTTACAATTCGAATGAGTTGATCAACATTTTTTACCAATTGTTCATCAACGAGTGATTCATCCACCTGAGGAAAATCACAATGATGGATTGATTCCGGCGCTGTACTGTCGGTGGCAACAACCAGATTTTGGTAAATTTCTTCCGTAATAAATGGAATGATCGGAGCCAGCAATTTGATTAAATCAGTCAGAACTTTGTAAAGTGTATAATAGGCTATTTGTTTATCATTATCCCGCTCGCTTTTCCAAAAGCGGCGCCGGTTTCTACGCACATACCAATTGGATAAATCGTCGATAAATTCCTCGGCTTTTTTAATAAACGCCATAATGGTAAACCCCTGGTAATTCTGATGCGCGCTTTGAATGAGCTCCTGCAATTTTGCTAAAATCCAGCGGTCAATTTCTGCAAAGTCCTCTTTATTCGTTTGAAATTCAGTCGGAGAGACTTCATCCAAAATAGCGTAGTTTGTCCAGAAAGCGTATGTATTCCAAAGGGTCAACAGGTGTTTACGGATTTCCTTTCCTGCTCCATAGCCAAAGTTGAGATTTGTGAAAGGATTATGTCCGGCAAACATCCAACGCATGGTATCAACGCCCATAATTTCCGCGGCATCATCGAACCAGATGGCATTGCCAGTGCTTTTGTGCATCTCCTCTCCGTTCTCATCGTGAACCAACGCGTGTCCCAATACAGTTTTAAAAGGTTCGCGATTTTCCAGGGCGGTGGACATGGCAAGGATCGCGTAGAACCAATTTCGAAACTGACCCGGAAAACACTCGGTAATAAAATCCGCCGGGAACCATTTCTCCCAGTAGGCGCGGTCTTCCAGATAACCCATTGTTGAATAGGGGACAATACCGGCATCAAGCCAGGGGTTGCCAACATCTTTGATTCGAGGAACGATAGCGCCACATTTTTGGCATTTGATTTTGATGTGATCGATATGAGGTTTATGCGGTGAATGACCCTCGAGTTTATCCCATCCTTCAACGGCGCGTTCTTCCAACTCCTCGATTCCGCCAATCACCTCAAAATTTCCACAATCCTGGCATTCGAAAATAGGCAGTGCCAAACCCCAATAGCGCTTTTTGGAAATCATCCAGTCGTGCATATTTTTGAGCCAGTCCAGTTCTAATTGTTCACCGTATTCGGGCATCCATTTGATTTTTTTGGTAACGTCCATAATCTGGTGCCGCAGCTCGTCCATTTTGATGAACCATTCATCCACCAGGCGAAATACCAGTTCAGTTCCATGCCGCCAACAAACCGGGTAACGGTGAGTGATTTTTTCTGTCCTGTATAAAATTCCTTTTTCAAGCAGGTTTTTAACAATGGGTTCAGCCACGTCCATCACATTTTGACCGGACAACCAGTCAAATCCATCGAGGAAAGTACCAAATTCATCCAATGGTGCAATGGCAGCCATGTTATGCTCTCGACCCAACGCGTGGTCTTCTTTACCACATCCGGGAGCGATATGAACAATTCCGGTACCCTCTTCCGCGCTCACTTCGTCCCAGATGACAATCGGGTGGCTGACGCCTTTTTGTGCCGGCAACTCTTCAAACGGTGAATGAAAAGAAAGTCCATCGAGCTCTTTTCCAGACAACTCCTCTAATACATCGTAGTCTCCCTTTGGCGCAACCACGGCTTCCAGTCTCTCTTTTACTAAATACAGGATTTTATCCCCCTGCTTTACTTTTACATAAGTAAAATCCGGGTGAACCGCGGCTCCCACATTCGCCGGTAAAGTCCATGGTGTGGTTGTCCAGACAAGTAAACTTTCATTTTCACGGTCTGCAATCGGAAAGAGTACGTAAACACTGGTGTGTTGCATTTCACGGTAGCCTTCAGTGGCGATTTCGTGCTGCGACATGGCAGCGCCACAACTGATGCACCAGGGCATTACATCGTGCCCCTTGTATATCCAGCCATTATCATAACATTTTTTTAAAAATTTCCAGATGGTGAAATTATTGATATCAGAATAGGTAAAATAGGAATTGTCCCAATCCATCCAGTAACCAAGCCTGATGGATTGTTCAGTTTGAATTTTTGAAAACTTTTGTACACGGCTTTTACATTTTTCAACAAATTTTTCAACACCATATTCTTCAATATCTGTTTTTGACTTGAATCCCAGTTCTTTTTCCACCTCGACTTCAACCCAAAGACCCTGGCAGTCGAAACCATTTTGGTATCTTAATTCATGCCCAAGCATGGCGTGATAACGCTGGAAGAGGTCTTTGTAAGTTCTCCCCCATGCATGATGAACCCCCATGGGATTGTTCGCTGTAATCGGACCATCTAAAAATGACCAGTGCTTGTTGCCCTTATTTTTTGCCACTAATTTTTCAAAAGATTTATTTTCTTTCCAAAAATCAAGAACGCGATGTTCAAGGGCGACAAAATCTTCCTGCGTTTTCACTTTTTTAAACATTTTAAATTTTCCTGATATTTTAAGTTTATTGATTCATTATTGAGTCAACTCTAAAAAGGTAAAAATTAGGTATTTTCCAATCAAAACAAAAACTGTTTATATTGAAGTTATAGCACCATAATTTATGAAA
>NBLI01000017.1 GCA_002084535.1 Candidatus Zhuqueibacterota bacterium 4572_119 | reverse complement strand
GAAATTGAATGTGCTGTTCGATTCAATTGTATTAGGAACTGTTGCCCGGTCTTTGACATTGTTGACCGTGACGGTGTATTGCTGTTCATTAAGTTTTGATGTAAATAATTTAACTGATAGTGAATCAGAATTAAGTTGGGCAGAATAGACGAGGATATTATCAGAGATTTGATAATTCGATTCTGTTTCCGCGGAAACGGTTTCGACCATCTCATTGAAAGCCACTACAACTGTGTCATTATTAACCGCCTGAACGCTTGATAATTCAGGTGGTGTGTTATCCACAAATTCATAAGGAAAAAAACTTACTGGAACAATCGCGTTTGGATTATTCGCCTGATCTGTAATATTATCCAATGAAAGAAAATAAACTTTTTCGTCGTGGTCGGATGTGTTTAAAATAACTTTCTTATTGGTAGAATCCAATTCGGCAGAAAAAATATTAATATTATTTTGAATGTCATAATTGGAGGTTGTCTCAGCCGACTGCTTTTCAACTTTTTCACTAAATGTAATTTCTACATTATTTTGATCCAGGGTAACAATTCCGGTCATTACCGGTGGAATTCTATCAATATAATCATAGGTAAAGGTACTGTTTTCTAAAATCTCATTTGCCGGATCAGCCTGGTCATAAACGTTATTTACTGTTAATGTGTATTCGTTTTCTTCGTGGTTGCTGGTGGTCAAATGAACTATTGATTCAATGGCATCCAGTTCAGAAGAAATAATCTCAATTCCGTTATCTATGCTATAATTTGTAATCTCTTCAGCACTTGATCTTTGAATTGGCTCATTAAAAACGACATCAACATGCTCGTTGTCAATCACCCGCATACTATCAATTCTAGGTGGTGAAATATCTTCATATTGATAGGCAAAGGTATAATTTTCTGTAATTATATTTGGATTCTCAGCCAAGTCCCTGATATTGTTTACCATTAATACATAATTATTTTGTGAATGCGTTGTTGTAATTAGGTAAACATCTGTTTCATTTTCACCAAGTTCACTAGACAGTACACTCACTCCAAATAAAATGGCATAATTTGAGGTATCTTCGGCTGAAGTTTTTTCAATTTTTTCACTGAATGTAACCTTGACCAGAGTATCTTCCAATGTTGTCACATCAATAATTTCGGGAGGTGTTTCGTCGATGAAATTGTAAACCCAATAGTTATTATTGGGATCAATAGTATTTGGGGAAGCTGCTCTGTCACGGACATTGAACACTTTTAAAATATAATGCGCTTCATAATGTTTTGATGTAATTAAAGAGACCGATTTTGTATCTGACAAGAGCGTAGCGTTCAGTACATTAATATCATTAAATATTTGGTAGTTAGATAATTGCTCAGCAGTAATTTCTTCTATTGGTTCACAAAAGGTAACGGTTAATTGAGTGTCCGATAAAACAACCACAGAAACAATAGATGGCGGCGTAGTATCAACAAAGTGATAAGGATAATCAGATGGCGGTGTTATCGAATTGGGTGGATTCGCCAGGTCTTTTATGTTTTCAACCCGAAGAGTATAATCACCTTCAGTATGAATGGTTGTGGTCAGGTGAACCAAGAAATTGTTTGCATCAAGAACAGCGCCTAATACTTGTATCCCTTCCGTTATTTGGTAATTTGAAATATTTTCTGAAGAGGTTTTATCTAAAAGTTCGGAAAAAGTAATGTCCAGGTGGTATTCGTCAACGCTTTGAATTGATAGTATTTCCGGGGCTATCTGATCATAAAATTGGTAGATGAAGGTTGTATTATCGTCTATCGTATTTGGATTTGGGTCCTGATCTTTCAGGTTGTTTACAATCAATGCGTATTGCCCGGGCTCATGTTTGGAAGTTGTCAAATGTACTGTGAGTTCATTCGGATCAAGTACGGCGGATGTGATATGAATTTCAGGGATTATTGCATAATTATTTGTATCCTGAGCCGTAGTGATGTCCAAAGTTTTACTAAAAACAACATCGATATGTGTTGTGTCAATTACGATAACATTGCTAATCTCAAATGGGATCTGCTGCACGCATTCGTAAGAAATTTGAGTATCAGATAGGATCGTATTCGGCTCTTCAGCCAAATCCTGAATATTATTAACTGTTAAATTATAAGATTCCGGATCATGATACGATGTCGTCAGGAATACTGATTGTTCGTTGGAGTCTAACACCGCGTTGTAAACTTCAATGCCATTGTTAATGTAATAATTCGAAGTATCCTCGGCAGATGTACGCTGGATTTTTTCGCTGAAATTAATTCTGAGGGTCGTATTGTTGATTAAGCTTGCGGATAAAATTGCTGGTTTTATCGTATCTGGAATACTGAGGTTGAAGCTCACTTCGTCCGAAAAGTTGCTTTCATTTCCGGCAGTGTCATACGCTGTTATAACAAAAAAATACTCAAACCCGGTAGCTAATCCGGTTATTGTATGATTTGTTGTATCACCGACATCAACTATCTGGCTGTAAGAACCTGGTGAAGTTCCGTAACGGATTTTATACCCTGAAAGGTCAGTTTCTGTGTTGGCATTCCACAACACCTTCAGGTCATCACCAAATAGATTTGAATTTACGACTAATAATAACAAAACAACGATGAAAATCAAGCTGCAAAATCTTGTTTTGTGATTCATCACACCTTCCTCGTCCACATCCCATTTTTGTTAACCGAAAATTCGGAAAAATATTAAGTTAAAATTTACCTCCTAATTGGTAATAATAGAAAATTATTTCTCTCTGATTACTTTCCTTCCATTTCCAATAAGTAAGTTTTTTAAACTAATACAATTATGCTGTTGGAATTTTTTTTACTAACATTTTATTTTTATTTTGAAATAATGATGTCTCGTCTTCTTTTTTCTTGTCAAATATATAGTTGTTTTCCACTATTCCTACCTGCTCAAAGGCATTGGCACTATAATAACCTTGCATGTTGTTGTCAGCTTTTTCACGTTTATAAAATATGTGTAAGTTTAATGAATTAAACGGATTGAAGAGTTTAGATTTAATGATAAACAAGTGTGAAGTTTCAAGTCCTGAATTTTTTACACGTTTGCTTAACAATCTGGTTTTATGTTTTTGGGCATTTAGAATTTTTTTAATCTTCATTGGTTTTCTTGGTTTTGATATTCTTTTTTATTTAACATGGCAAAATGAATGCCAGTTACTTTTTATTTAGTATAATAGAAAAAGAATTTTAATAACTATATATAAAAAAGACAATTAGCGTAATTTAAAATATGTGCGGGATTGACAGCTTGCGTTATTTGAAGAAATAAAATTTTCAATATGTAATAGTGATTGACTTTCAATCTGAAATGTAAGTTCTAAAAATTTGCTTTACATAAACTGGATGAGTGATAGCAGCAAAATAGCATAATATCTTAAAAACATTTTACTTGACATTTATCTATATATTTATAAATTAATATAGCTTTATTTCATTTTTGAACTATGAAAATTGTCCCAAATTTGGTAAAATAATTTACTTAGAATAATGAAGTTCCAGGCAAAGTCAAGGGCTAAAGTAGAGATTAAAACGAGCGAAAAAATTATTTTTTGTATTGCTTATCTTCCCGGATTAGCCTAATAAAGTTTTTTTTAATCTCCCTTTTCCTTTGCTTCTGCCTTTTTCTTTAATAATTTACTGGAATACAGTCCATGGGTCAGCCAACGCTTCCAGTCCCTGTTAAATTATTTATCGCTGTTACATTTGGCGATGAGGAAATTTTTGAGGCTGGAATAAAGCTCCTGGAGCAAGAATTTGGATCATTCGATATCCGGTCAGCTATTTTTGATTTCAACCATACAAGGTATTATTTTGAGGAAATGGGGGAGGGGTTAAAGAAGCAGTTATTCGCTTTCAAAAAATCAATTTATCCAGATACTTTGCCAGAGGTAAAGCTAAAAACAAATCATATTGAAGATCAATTTAAAAATAATGGAAAGCGAAGAATCAATATTGATCCCGGCTATCTGACCTGTGCTAAGGTTGTATTGGCAACCACAAAAAATTTTGATCACCGGATTTATCTTGGGAAGGGCATATATGGAGACGTGCACCTGAGGTACCGGCACAATAAATTTATTTTTAATCCCTGGACATACCCGGATTACCGCGATAAACTGGTTATTGATTTTCTCGCCAAATTGAGAAAGAAATATTGTAAGGAGTTAGAAAAAATATCAAAAAGCAGGAAAAATATTAATAATGATTAAATATAAAGACGCTGGTGTGGATATTGTCGCTGGCGAAAGCAGTGTAAAAAAAATTGCCCAATTGGCTAAAGGCACATTCACGAAAAATGTTGTGAAGGATATTGGACTTTTTGGCTCATTTTACCAGCTCGATCTTTCAGAATATAAACAACCAATTTTAGTCTCCAGCGTCGATGGTGTCGGAACCAAGTTAAAACTTGCTTTTATGACTGGAAAACACGATACTGTCGGTGAAGACCTTGTTAATCATTGTGTAAATGATATAATGACATCCGGCGCTACTCCCTTGTTTTTTATGGATTATTTAGCTGTCTCAAAATTAGATCAGAATGTTATTGTGCAAATTGTGGCAGGCATGGCTCGAGGCTGCAAGAACGCGAATTGCGCGTTAGTTGGCGGAGAAACAGCGGAGATGCCCGGATTTTATCAGGAAGGTGAATATGATATTTCTGGTACAATAGTCGGAATGGTTGATAAGGCAAAGATAATAGATGGTACGAAAATTCAAAAAGGAGACGTTTTAATTGCACTACCTTCAAGCGGTTTACATACTAATGGTTATTCATTAGCCCGAAAAATATTTTTTGAAATCAATAATTTCAAAGCCGATTTATTTATCGAATCTTTGGGTACCGAGCTGGGTGATGAACTGTTAAATGTTCATTTAAGCTACAGAAACGCGATTCAATTATTGAAAGATAAACCATTTTTACACGGTATGTCGCATATTACCGGTGGGGGAATTGAAGGTAATACGAAACGGATTTTACCGAATGGGCTTAAGTTGAAGATAGATTGGGCAAGCTGGAAATTGCCTGAAATATTTCGTTTAATCCAAAAATACGGCAACGTGAATGATAGCGAAATGCGTCATGTTTTTAACTTGGGTGTTGGATACATATTTATTGTTGATAAATTTTATGCTGAAGAAGCTTTCAAAATATTAAAAAGAAAAAAAACACATCCATTTATAATAGGTGAGGTTGTATGAAAAATTCAGAGGAGAAATATTCAATATCGGTATTGGGTGCTGGGAGTTGGGGCATGGCACTTGCTCTCGTATTGGAAGATAATGGTCATAATGTTACTTTGTGGGAATTTAGAGAAGACGCTGCTGAAAAGCTTAAGAAGACGAGGGACGCAAAAGAGTTTCTTCCCGGAATTAAAATACCTGACACAATTGAAATTGAGAATGATTTAGTATCAGCATGCAATGAAAGAAAAGTGTTGGTAATCGCGATTCCTTCTCACGTGGTTCGTGGCGTTGCTGAAAAGCTGAATGAAATCAACCTGTCACATGATGTCGTTCTTGTAAATGTTGCCAAGGGTATCGAAAATGAAAGCCTGCTGAGAATGTCAGAGGTATTAGCGCAAACAATTGATTCGGTGAAAGAAGAAAATGTGGTTACTTTGTCCGGGCCCAGTCATGCTGAAGAAGTAAGCCGAAAAATTCCTACGGCGATAGTTTCCGCGAGTGTGAGCCTGGAGAATAGTGAATTAATTCAAAAATTATTCATGAATAAATATTTTCGGGTTTATACCAATCAAGATATTATCGGTGTAGAGCTTGGTGGCGCTTTAAAAAATATTATTGCTCTTGCTGCTGGAATTTGTGATGGTGCCGGATATGGTGACAATACCAAAGCGGCTTTGCAGCCGCGGGGATTGGTGGAAATCGTCCGTTTGGGTGTTGCTTTGGGCGCGCAGCCGATTACATTTGCCGGACTTTCAGGAATGGGAGATTTGATTGTTACCTGCATGAGTCAGCATAGTCGGAATCGTTATGTCGGTGAACAGATTGGAAAAGGAAGGACGTTGGATGATATTCTCAAAGAGATGGTCATGGTTGCAGAAGGTGTTAAAACAACGAAATCAGCCTATGAGCTCAGTAAAAAGATGAATATAGAAATGCCAATTACGGAACAGGTTTACAAAGTTCTGTTTGAAAACAAAAAACTCGATGATGCTTTAAACGAACTCATGTTGCGAGACGCTAAAAAAGAAAAATGGGGTTAGTACCTATTAGTTATTTTTCAAAATATTAAAATACAACAAGAAAAATTGTCGTGAAGAAAGTGACAGCTTTTGTTTCAATTTCGTTGCGAAAATATTGAATTCTAATTCAGAGGTGAGAAGATGAAAAATGAAATTTATATTGAAGATATTGGTCAGTTTAAAGATAAAGAGGCAACAGTGTCCGGCTGGTTGTATAATCGCCGTTCCAGTGGTAAAATACATTTTTTGATGTTAAGGGACGGAACCGGGATTATTCAGGCAGTTGCTGGAAAAAATGATATTAATGAGGATACTTTTGAAAAATGTAAAGAATTGCCGCAGGAGTCATCACTAAAAGTAACCGGTTTGGTTGTTGAAGACAAGCGCGCGCCGGGTGGATACGAGCTACAGGTTAAAAAAATTGAATTTATCCAAATGTCAGAAGACTATCCCATTACACCCAAAGATCATGGCACTACATTTTTGATGGATCACCGGCATCTGTGGCTGCGTTCTTCAAAGCAGCACGCGATTATGCGGATCAGGCATTCAATTATCCGTGCTTGCCGGGATTATTACGATACGAGAGGTTATGTGTTGATTGACGCGCCAATCTTTACTCCAGCTGCCTGCGAGGGAACGAGCACTTTATTTGAGACCGATTATTTTGGATCAAAGGCTTATCTGACCCAGAGTGGACAATTATACATGGAGGCAGCCGCAATGGCGTTTGGAAAAGTATATTGTTTTGGTCCAACTTTCCGGGCTGAAAAATCAAAGACAAGACGCCATCTGACGGAATTCTGGATGATCGAGCCGGAGATTGCTTATTGCGATTTGGATGGGAATATGGATATTGCTGAAGAGTTCATTGAATTTATCGTTCAGAGGGTTCTCGAGGAGCGGAAAGAAGAATTGAAAATATTGGAAAGGGATACCAGCAAATTGGAAAAAGTGATACGTCCGTTTCCAAGGATTTCCTATGATGAAGCAGTTAAAATGTTAAAAGATGGCGGCTTGGAATTTGAATACGGTAATGATTTCGGCTCACCAGATGAAACTTATATTTCAGACCAGTTTGACCGTCCTGTAATGGTGCATCGTTACCCGGCAGCAGTGAAAGCGTTTTACATGAAAGCAGACCAGGAAGATCCAACTAAGGCGATGTGCGTTGATGTTCTTGCGCCAGAAGGCTATGGCGAAGTTATTGGAGGAGGTCAACGAGAAGATAATCTTGATATTTTGCTTGGTAAAATAAAAGAGCATCAATTACCAATGGAAGCATTTGACTGGTACCTGGATATTCGTAAATATGGCTCGGTTCCCCACTCAGGCTTTGGAATGGGAATTGAAAGAGCAGTGGCGTGGATTTGCGGCTTAAAACATATTCGTGAAACAATTCCTTTTCCCAGGACAATTAGCCGCATCCAACCATAAAATAATGTATGTCTAATTCAGTTTAATTCAACATTGGTTCCAATGCAATAATCAAGGAGAATCCAGATGAAAATTATTTATCCATACTTTACAGATTCTCCTTTTTTAATATGAGCATTGATTAATGATTTATAATTTCAATTTGCCAAAAGAGCAAGTGTAAATAAGAAAGTTTAGTCGACAAAAAAAATAAGTCCAGATTTTAAAATGGCAAAAAAATCATACATAATCGGAGTTATCGGACAGGGAAGTTACTGTCCAGCCAAATTGCTTTCTCTGGCTGAGGAAGTTGGCAGGGAAATCGCCAAAAGAAAAGCAATTCTGATTTGCGGTGGATTAAAAGGCGTGATGGAAGCAGCTTGCCGTGGTGCAAAGTCTGAACAGGGGCTTACTATTGGCATCCTCCCCGGAACGCAAAAGTCAAACGCAAACCGGTTTGTTGACATCCCTATAGCTACTGGATTAGGTGAAGCGAGGAACAGTATCATCGTTCGAACTGCTGATGTTTTGATCGCAGTGGGAGGAAAGTATGGTACATTATCTGAAATATCTTTCGCTCTGGCATTTGGTAAGCCTGTTGTTGGGCTGAATACGTGGGAAAATATTAAGGGTATCTGGTATGAACAAACTCCGAAAAAAGCTGTTGAAAGGATGTTTAAATTTTTGGAATAGTTTCATAAAACAAAGCACGATAATTTTTTGAAAAAACAATTCACTGGAAATGAAATGAAAGTATCAGCTCACATTTTAGTCAAAGGTCATGTTCAGCGTGTTGGTTTCCGATGGTTTGTGGAAAAAGAAGCAGTACTGTTAAATTTGACCGGTTTTGTGCGCAACTTGAATTCTGGGGATGTTGAAGCACAAGTCGAGGGTGAGAGGGGATTGATTGAAGAACTGATTAAAAAAATTAAAATTGGTAACCGGTTATCACAGGTTAATGATGTTCGGATTGATTGGGGTCAATTCGAAAATAAATTTGACAGTTTTATGATCAGAGTTTAACAACTTTATTGTAACTAATCACCGGGCTAATATGACAAATGAAACATTAGTATTTTTGACTTGAAAACCATGCCAAAGGCAGATGCGACCGGGCGCGCAGGATTCCAAGGATATGCAGGATTGTTTATATTTCATTTTCCTGTTATTAATTTTACCACCTGCAAAACATCGACAAATCAAAAAAAAGTATATTGCTAACACCTTTCATTACATGGAGAGAGTCTCATGATAAACCTGATAGAAAAAATTCGCAATGTTCCTGACTTCCCAAAACCAGGAATTGGATTTAAAGATATTACAACGTTGCTTCTTGACGGAGCATCTTTTAAGCAATCCATAGATGAACTGGCAGAGCTTTTTGACGCGGGAAATATTGATAAAATATTGGGTGTCGAAGCACGGGGATTTATTTTTGCGTCAGCCCTGGCATACAAATGGAGAAAAGGTGTCATTTTAGCCAGAAAACCCGGCAAATTGCCGGCTGATAAGTTAAGCCAGGAATATGAGCTGGAATATGGCACAGATAAGATTGAAATTCACCATGACGCAATCCAGCCGGGAGAAAGGATACTTATTATCGATGACCTGCTGGCGACTGGTGGAACAGTGGCAGCAGCAACAAAGCTGGTAGAAACTGCAAAAGGCGAAATCGCCGGGATTGGTTTTTTAATTGAATTAACATTTTTAAATGGGCGGTCAAAAATTGAGAATTATAATGTACGTTCTTTAATAACATTTGACAATGAGTAACAATTGTTTTAAAGGATTAAATAAATTGGCGCATAACAGAAATAACTTGACTTTTTACAATTTTGTTAATATCTTGTTTTAAGTCATTTGGGATTAATCGTATAACAAAGAGATGGGCATTAAATATGAGAAAAATTGTCGTTTTTTTAATGGTCGTATTATTTTTGCTGAGTAGCTTTTCACTAGTATTTGCCGGAGGGAAGTGGTACAATCATTATAATGATGGTCTCAAGCTTATGAAAGCGGAAAAATGGGCAAGTGCGATAGAAAAGTTTAACCGGGCTATTATCGTTAAAAAGCGCGATACTAGAAAAATTAAAACTTACGGTATGCATTTCATTTCATATTATCCACACAGAGAAAAAGGGATATGTTACTATAAACTGGGTCAGTTCAAGAGGGCAAAAAATGAATTGGCTCTCTCGCTTAAACAGCAATACTCATCACGCGCCCAGGAGTTTTATGGAAAGCTGGGAGGCACTCAAGTTGTTGATCGCCCGGTAAAACCAAAAGACCTGCCAAAAGATCCAACACCACCCATTGAACAAAAACCGGTAATCAAACAACCCGATTACGGAAGCGGTGAAGTAAAACAGGTCGGTGAAAGAATGGGTATCGCGGTATTACCATTTGAGACAACAGGACTTGGTGTTGAAATGGGAGACATAAATGTTGTTGAGCAAATAATGACAACATTTTATAACATGAACCGGTTTAAACTTTTTGAAAGAACTCAGCTTGAAAAAATAATGGAAGAACAAAAGCTGGGGATGACTGGTATTATTGACGCGACAACAGCAGCAGAGATTGGTAAGGGGATCGGGGTGGACGCGATAGTTTTAGGAACTGTTACCAGGGCAGGTCAAAATATTCAGATAAACGCGCGATTAATAGATACAGAAACATCAGAAATAATCGCTGCCCAGGATGCTTCAAGTACAAGAACTTCCATCACACATTTAAAATCCCTGATAAAAAATCTTGCCGAAAAAATAATAAATGATTTGCCATTAGTAGAAGGTTTTGTTATTGCAGTTAGTGGTGACCGTCTTACACTGGATATAGGATTAACCAAAAAAATCAAAAAAGGAATGAAGTGTGTAGTTTACCGGGAGGGACAGGAAATTGTTCACCCGATTACTAAAAAAGTTTTGGGCAAAAAAACAGAAGAATTGGGAGAAGTTAAACTGATTGAAGTTTACCCTGAATATTCAATCGGTAAAGTTACTTTTCAAAAAACGGGATTGTTTGAAATTGGCAACAAAGTGGTAACCAAATAATAAATGCGATTAGTATAACAGAAAAAAATATAATTCATTGAATTTTATCAATTTTGAGGAGGAGTACCATGAAATTTAAGCTTTTAATTATTGCTTTGATCATTATTTCATTACCGCAGTTGGTAGCATCTCAGGATGCTAATTGGAATTTCCTTGGCGCCGGCGCACGTGCCCGCGGTATGGGAGGAGCGTTCATTGGCGTAGCTGATGACGCTACTGCCGCATCATGGAATCCTGCTGGTTTGGTGAGGCTTGAAGCTGCTGAGGCATCGGTGGTGGGTTTGTATGAATCCTACACACCAGAATCAGATGTTGATGATTTTGATGCTGACCCGTATCAAAGCTCTCATTTTGGTCTCAATTTTATTAGTGCCGCGTTTCCGCTTTCCGTAGGCGATAAAAACATTGTTGCTGCTGTTGCGTACCAGAATGTTCTTGATTTATTTTATTCTTATGATGGGGACAGCTATGCTTCAGAGAGAACAGGTGGTGTAAACGCGATTGTACCTTCTATTGGAATCCAATTAACACCAGCAATATCAGTGGGTGCTTCTGTGAATATTTATACAGGATCAACAGACTATACTTACGAAGATAAAACCGGATACTATTCAGACGTTGACGCAACGTGGGACTACGCTGGTACAAACTTTACTGTTGGCGGTTTATTCGATTTTGATAAATTCCGTTTTGGTGTTGTCTTAAAGACTCCATTTGGATTGACGGAAACCGGCGAAGATGAGGAAAATATATTAAATCTGCCGCAAATGCTGGGATTTGGTGTCGCTTATGCTATGTCTGAAAATCTAACATTAGCTTTCGATTATGACATGAGAAATTATTCTGCGATGAGAGTCGAAGATGAGGACGGCGATGAGTACGATCCGGATTTTGAAGACCTCAACCAGCTAAGAGTGGGCGCTGAATATCTATACATGGCGGGTACCAATGTTCTGCCAATCCGTCTTGGTTTCGCGACGACACCATTGCCTTATAAGGACGATAATGATGACCAAATCGTCGGATTCGCCGTTACTGGCGGTGTTGGTATTATCATGGGCAATATTAACCTGGACCTTGGTTTGGAATACAATAAATATTCCTATGAATATGACACTGGCTATGATACTTATGAATACTCGGATAACTATCTGAGGTTCATTGTTTC
>NBLI01000213.1 GCA_002084535.1 Candidatus Zhuqueibacterota bacterium 4572_119 | reverse complement strand
TAAACCTGCCACCCTGTGAATTAAAAATAAGTTAAAAAGTTCAAAAAGTCAAGTGGCAGTTTTCATCCGGAATACTATGTTTTCTTTTTTCTCATGGATTCTCCATTCTTTAACATAATCGCATTCTAAAACAACGTGTTGTATCAACTTATTTGGATAAATTCGGTTATTCCAGTAAACACCACCGGTTGTAAATAATTCGCTACCACGCAAGAGGTCTAACCGCGAGTTGATTTTCAAAAAACGTGATCTGTTTTAAACTCTTTCCATCAATCCGCATTCTGAATATATTTCTTGGTATGGCAAAGTTGTTTGGTATTCCGTTCACAAATAATATATACTCATTATTATAAGTTAGCGATGAATATAGTGCCACTCCATTTCCCACAAATGGGATCTCGTATAAAACTGATTTGCTGGCAATATCAAAAACGACGAGATAACTATCATACTCTGTTTGGTCCATTGAGACAAAATATTTAGGCGATACCAATAAGCTACCATCAGCGCTCACTGAAAAAGTGTTGAAATTATAAATTGGATCACTCAACATCAATTCAAGATCGCTGCCATCTTCTTTTATCCGATAAATATCATAAGAAGAGTCTTTTTTTTCGGAATAATAAATCCAATTATCGACAGCGCTGCAAACAGGATTGATTCTATGGTTGGGAGATGAACCGATATTGCGGACTAACAATGTTGCTAAATCCATCTCCGCGATTTGCGAGATGCCGCCTTGTCTGTGGCTGAATACAATACAATTTAGTGAACGGGAGAATCGTGGAAATATCATATTATAATTAATATGAATACGACAATCCTGATCAGAGGAAATTAAAAAATCTTTGAACACCAGGTCTAAATTACCGTGGTCCAGATATATAATTTTGTTCTTACCGTGATACCAAATTGGATAGCTGACATTTCCTTTTGTGATAAAATTCAGATTATTCCCGTTCAAGTCGATTGTATAGATTGATGAAAAAAACGAATTAATTTCCCTGGTATAGAATAGAATAATGTCATTATCAAAGTTTGAGTTGGGTTCGAAGGGACTTTCAACACACGAAAAAAGCAAAAAGGTCAATAGTAAACGGATGTAAAAACACCTTGTCTTCATGGTCAATAATTTACCTCCGGTATTGTGCAAATATATTAGTGCATTCCTGATCTTTCCTGTCAAATTGTTTGGTAGCAGTTTTAAAACCTACCAAAATAGTTGTCAGAAATTATCGAAGTATTCCATTAAGTTAACACAATTGAATAAGGCGAAAAATTATAACATGAAGGAAGTTTCATTTATTCAGTATCTCGAGAATTATTCCAATAACAAATAAAATTAAAAAGATTGAATGTATCCAATATTTTTTTGTTATTGCCAGCAAGATGGTAAAAATTATAAAAACAGAATTGCCGATAATACCATAAATTTTAATCGATTCAGCAGTGGATAAACTGATGCGTTTAATAATACCAATAGTTATTGACAGGATAACAACAGCACTCATTAATCCCCAAAAATACCGGTGGTTCTTGAAGTAATATTCTTTTAAGTCGATACGACCGTTTTGAATATCATCTGGCAGCGCGGTCGAGACTAATAAAAAAATCAAAAATAGTAAATGCCCGTACGCAATAAAAAAATAAATATTCATCCAATCAATATCACTTTGAAAGAATGCCAAATCCCACCAATTTTTCAAAATGATCATGAACAAATACCAGGCAGCCAAAAGTGGCAGCCAATGCCATTTGATTAATTTTCTCGACCGGATCAGCTTATGAAAACTCAGAAATAAATCGGTGAGCATTAATCCATATACAATGGTGAACAGGGTGATGGCGATATCATACTTTGACATGATCAGTTTCCAATATAAATAGATTTCGTATTTATAAATTTCGTTTATCAGTTTTCAATTCGATATATTTGGTGAGGTGGTTTGTATGTATAACACTGATAGCAATACAAGGAGAAAAATATATTGGTCAAAGAACTCGTTTCCCGAAATCAACACACCTTTTAGAACAGGGATACTTTTTTCTCTTGCCTGTCCCGTCCTGGCGGGGACTTTTAACCTTTAATATATGTTATACGCCATTATAGCAATTATTACAAATTACAAAGCAATAACCTTATTTACGTTTTTTCTTTTTTTTCTTTTTTGGGCGAAGATTTTTGTTCTTTACTTTTTTCTTGGGTTTTTTCTTTCTATTTATACTTGAAGTGCTTATCACAGGAGTTGAAAATAATTGATCCGTTTTTTGTTCATTTTCTTTAAAACAAGCCCACCAAGACATCGCATCATGAATATCTTCAGGAATAGTTTGCTGCATATTTTGTTTATTGCGATCCAAACAAGTATCTACACCAAGTTCCATAAATTCTTCAAACTCTTCATAACCTACTATACCTGAAAAAATTAAATCATCTTCATAAGCTTTTTTGATTATTTCAAAAGTATGTTCATCTGGACATAAATTACAAATATCACTTGCAATAAAACTCCAAAAGTCTGAAGAAGGAGCAGTTTCTTCTCCTGTAAACAATGTACCTAAAAAAGCTAAAACTTCTTCTCTTGAAATTAATTCATCTGCAACCGCATATAACATTGAACCTACGGCGGAAATCCGACTTGTATCAGGGACATTTTTGTTTAAAATCAAACTCTTTATATTTTCAAGTGAACCACCACATGTCTGAAATAAGACAATCGGTAAGTTACCTGTTGCTATATCTCCAAATAATTCGTATATAAAATCATCAGATATGCTAAAAAGATCAATTATAAGTTGGTGTGCTTTCGTTTCTCTAAAATATCCAAGTAATATTAGAGCATAAATATGAGCATCATAGTCTTTTTTAGTAATATATTCTTCGGGATTGTCTAATATATTCTTTAATATTTTAATAAGATAAGGAGTAATTTCTTCCTGATGTTCTAAAGCATAGGTTACTTCATCACGTTTATATTTCCCATCAAACTTTTCAAATGCTGACAAAACTTCTGTTAATTCCATTTATTTCCTACAAATGATTCTTTTATTAATTCATTACGTTATTTACTCTTGGCACTATCGTGAACATAACTTGCGCCGTTTTGAGCATACTTAACATTTATAAATTAAAACTCTTGAGACGGGGACTAAAACTCAAAATAACCGCATAATAAAGGCGTCAAGTTGATGTTGCTGTTGAACTAAACCGCTTCGATGCAGTTTTTTAATTTTCACTCGATTTAGGCACACCTCCTTGTAATAATAATAGTGACCAAACTATTAACCTATATCCAGGGAGGTGTGTTATGACACTACAAGATTGCCTCACCCGAAATCTGCAAGTTTTACAGTTGCGGGGGATGGCAAAAGCCACGCAAGATAATTATCTGCGTGGTGTTCGGAAAATCTCCGAACACTACAACAAACTCCCGGATCAAATCACCGAAGAAAATATCCGGGGATAATTCCTCTATCTCAAAAATGCGCGGAAGTACGGACGCGACGCCAGCACACCCGCCATGTGTGGGCTCAAATTCTTTTACACCTACACCCTTAAAAGAGATTGGCCAACACTGACGGTTGTCAGAGCGCCGCATGAACACAAGCTGATCGGTATTTTTGAACAGAAATATTTCAAAGAAACGGTTCCACAAAAACCGCCATAGATAAAATAACCCGGATGCAGGTGATTGTCAATAACTTTTTGCGTGATTCTCAAAAACGATTTTTTTTCGTTTTTGAAAGAATCTCGCATACCGAAAACCGGTATCAAAAAATGACTGATGAGGGATCAAAAGTGGCTGTCGCTTTAAGTTTTTGAGCCAACAAGCCCTTCCGTGTAAATCTCAAATAATAATGAAGCGCTGTTTCGCGGTTTAGTTTACGCCAGTCGGCGCACAGGCAACCCCGAATTCATAACGATGCGCCTCCAACCTGATATCAGTTAAGTTTTCGTTTTTTTGTAAGAGTTTTACTTCCATAATTAACAATGACTTTTGTGAAACGTGAAAAGTCAAACGTGAAACGAAATACATTACAAAACTTTTAGTGGTGAACATCTTTCAGTCAGGTTCCTGATAATGGACACTTTCACCCCTTCCTTTGTGTTTCTTTTTAACTAATCCAGGTTTGAAGATTTCATCATAAGTGAGTTCCCAGTCCTTCCCTTCATCGTATGAACACCCGTTCGCTAACTGTACCAGTTTCGCGATACGCAATTTACCAAAATCTGCTCTGAATTTATTACCCCGAAAATAGATGTTTAGCGTTTTGAATCCTCTATTATAAGCCTCAGTTATGGGAGTATTCAAGATGTCGCACACTTGAAAATGTAATTGTTGATGGCACAATTTATTATTTAGTTGAAGTGTACGACATCTCTGTCTGCCACCTGTAACTGAGGTATTACCACAAATTTAGAATAAACCTTGACAAAAAGCAAAAGCTTTATCACAAATTTAATAACCAATCTGGCATCCTCGATTTTGCCTGCACCATATTTAATACATGAAATTCATTTGTATATTTTAAATTTTTTTCTTATATTGCTGAAAGCTAATCGAAATCGTCTGGCTCTTAAATAGTTTAAACCCCCGCTATCTATGAATAAATCAAAACCTGACCATTGCCTCAATTGCGGTGAAAAACTGCGCGGCGAATTCTGCCATCATTGCGGGCAGCAGAATAAGACCACTGACGCCACATTACGCCAGCTACTCAGAGATGTGCTGGGGGACTTTTTTGCCTTTGACTCAAAATTTTTTAACAGTATTGTTCCCCTTTTGATTCGTCCAGGATTTTTGAGCAATGAATATTCTGCCGGGAAAAGAATACGATATGTCTCGCCGTTTCGTTTGTATCTTTTCATCAGCTTTTTCTTTTTTTTAGTGTTGGCGACAAATCCGCACCAGGCGAAAATTATCAAATTTACTTCCGATCCCGTAGCTCTTTCGGACTCCGCTTCTGTTGCGGACTCTACAATGGAAAATTCAGGTAATTCAAAAAACGACTCCACTCAACAAACTGCAACCGCAATCCCGGATTCTTTGCATAAAGATGCCGGGGCTGGAGAGATAACAAAAGCAATAAATAAAGCTGAACAAAAAGCAGACCTGGTTCGGCAAAAGATATTTGATTATATGCCCAATATGTTTTTTCTGCTGCTTCCCGTTTTTGCCCTGATTTTGAAAATTTTGTACACGCGCAGAAAAATATTGTATGTAAATCATTTCATCTTTTCGCTGCATTTTCATTCTTTCACCTTTTTAACATTTGGACTGGTATTTATTATATTAGGATTTTTCGACGATCCGGAATCATCGATTCTTCCCGGGATTGTTCTTTTGATAAACAGCATTTATTTAATTTTTGCCATGAAAAAAGTTTATCAGCAATCATTAATAAAAACCATTATTAAATTTATTTTGTTGTCCCTGAATTATGTAATCGTTATGGCGGTTTCCTTGCTGGCTGTTATCGGGATTGCGATTTATTTATTGTAACTGGAATTTTATTAAAAAGCAGTTAATATCAAAGCAACAGACTTAAAAAGGCAGGCAAAATAAATGCAAATTATTCACGATGTAATTATTAGCTGATTTCTTTATCTTTCTTTTCCTGAAATTTTACATATTTTCGGATTTTGTCTTCATCAAGACCAACTGTACTAACACAATAGCCTCTACTCCAAAGACGGCGTCCCCACTATTTTTTTCCTAATCGGTCGTATCTCTGAAAAAGGGCAAGAGTCAATTCACATTTAACCGGAAGAGGATTTAAAAATGAAAAAATTTTCAATCACAGCTTTTCTAATTATTTTCGTCCTTATAACAATAGTTTCTGCCGAAGAAGGCATGTACCCGATTAGTGAGATTCACAAGCTGAACCTGCAAGCAAAAGGGATGGAAATGTCCGCGCTGGATATTTTCAATCCGGATGGTATCAGTTTGATCGATGGAATTTGCAAGGTTGGCGGCTGTACCGGTTCGTTTGTTTCCGAACAGGGGCTCATCCTTACCAACCATCACTGCGCCTATGGCGCCATCCAGCGCGCCAGCACCAGTGAAAATGATTACCTGCAAAACGGTTTCCTGGCAAAAACCAGGAACCAGGAAATCCCGGCAAAGGCATACACAGTCCGCATTACCGATTCTTACCGCGATGTTTCCGGGGAAGTTCTCGCTGCTGTCACTGAGGAAATGGACTTTGCCCAACGAACCAAAGCCATTGAAAAGCGAATCAAAGAAATTGTCAAAAAAGCTGAAAACGACAATCCCGGCAAACGGGCTGGTGTTTCGGAAATGTTCATCGGGAAAACTTATGTGCTTTTTATTTATACTTACCTGAAGGACATCCGGCTGGTTCACGCGCCACCACGGTCGATCGGGAACTTTGGCGGTGAAGTGGATAACTGGATGTGGCCCCGGCACACGGGTGATTTTTCCTTTATGAGAGCTTACGTGGCGCCAGACGGCTCACCGGCTTCATATTCTCCAGACAATGTTCCCTTTCAACCGAAACGTGTGGTCAAAGTCGCGCCGCAGGGAGTTAATGAGGAAGATTTTGTATTTATTCTTGGCTACCCCGGCAGAACCTACCGCCACCGGACTTCACATTTTTTGGCTTACGAAGAAGAAATCCGTATGCCCTATGTGGTAAACTGGTACCAATGGCAGATTGATGTTTTGGAAAAAATGGGAGAAAACGACCGCGCTGTTGAACTGAAGTTAGCCAACCGCATAAAGGGACTTGCCAATACCATGAAAAATTATCGCGGCAAATTGATCGGGCTAAAGCGGTTAGACCTGGTTGCTAAAAAAAGAAATGAGGAAATAGAATTACAAAAATTCATTGATGCAGATAAAAAATTGAATAAAGAATATAAAGGGCTGCTGCAGGAGATTGATGAAATTTATCAGCAAATCCGGGCGGAAATCTTCATACATGGATAGAAACTGGGAACGCACTTTACAGCGTCTGAAGATGGGATTTAATAATTATCATGAACAAGCGGACAAGGTAATTTTCAAGGAAATGCTTAATAAAGCCGCCGGGCTTCCAGAATCGTTACAAATCCCTGCTATCGCGAAACTTGTTGGTGACAACAATCCGGATGAAGCCATCAACCGCTTCATAAATAATTCTTATGCTAAGTCAAAATTGTGGGATGAAGAATATTTAAACAAAGCATTGGAAATTTCATCAGAAGCATTGGCAAAAATGAATGACCCATTTATTCAGTTGGCAATCGATCTTTATCCAACCTATGAAGAACAAACCGAAATTGGCAAAGCGAGGCGCGGAAAACTGGACAAACTCTATGCTCAATTAATCGATGTAAAAAAACAATTCCTGGCAACAGATTTTATCCCGGATGCCAACAGCACGCTTCGTTTTACTTATGGCAGGATTCGCGGCTACAATCCCAATGATGCTGTCTATTATTATCCCATCACATCAACAAACGGCGTTTTGGAAAAAACGACCGGTTCAGCGCCGTTCGATCCACCAAGACAATTGCTCGACCTGATCAGGAATAAAGATTACGGAAAATTTTACCATAAAAAACTGGACGGCGTGCCAGTGGGGATTCTCTACAACATGGACACAACCGGCGGCAATTCAGGAAGTCCGGTTCTCAACGCGCGCGGTGAATTGGTAGGGATAAATTTTGACCGTGCGTTTGAAGCGACAATCAACGATTACGCCTGGAGTGAAAGCTACAGCCGGTCGATTGCCGTCGATATTCGCTATGTTCTCTGGTTGACGCAAAAGCTTGCCGGAGCAGGTTACTTGCTGCAGGAGATGGGCGTGGAATAAAGCTCCGCGGAAAAAGTGGAGCAAAGCCGATTGCGGAAGTTTTGGATTGTTGGAGTGATAGAATGAAAATGGAATTGGACAGGATCATCATGCCAAAGGCAAATGCGACTGAGCGCACAGGATTCTCAAGATTAACTGGATTTAAAGTAGATTGATTTTGCAAGTTATTCAAATTTTGTAATTATGTTACTCAATTTAATCCTGTTAATCCAGAAT
>NBLI01000016.1 GCA_002084535.1 Candidatus Zhuqueibacterota bacterium 4572_119 | reverse complement strand
AAATCTTCCCAGAAAAGAAACCCGCCACTTTTTCGTCCCTATTGACATCGCTCCATTAAGCGTATGCCTCCTGTCCCAGCTCATGGGAATCAGCTGCCGCCGGGGTTCTCTTTGCGCGTTTTCCGCGTTATAAGCGTCGGCTGGATTTGAATGACTTCCTTCGGTAATCATAAAAGAATAATCCACACTGGCGGAAAAATAATTTGAGTAGCGTTTATCCAGCGCCAGCGTAAAACCGCGTACATTGGAATAATCTTTGTTCTCAAAACGTGAATATTTAACATCGCCATAAGTATCGATCAAAGGACTGCTTCCCACCCAATCCCGAACATCGCGGTAGAACATTGTTATGTCAAAACCGATATTGTCAGAAATTTGCTGCTGCAAGCCAATTTCGTACATTACCGTTTTTTGCGGTCGCAAATCAGCGTTGCCGATAATCCGAGAACCTTCTGCTTCGGTAACTTTGAAATCCGGGCTGGAATAGAGATAATCAAACAGCGGAATTTGAAAGAAATGTCCATAGGAGAAATGGATTACACCGCGTTCAGTAATTGGATAAGCGATTCCCAATCTGGGGCTGAATTTGTATTTTGGCTTTGCGTCTTTATACCAAAATTCCCGGCGGTCGGCTAAAGAAATTAAATTCGATTCATCATTTAATTCCGGTTCCGGTAAATTGGGATCGATATATTTATGTTCGTCTTTCAGAGGCATGTAAATATTGGGATCTTTGGGATCAGCCAGAACAACGCCGTCCGATTCAAAATAATCAAAACGGACGCCAATATTCATGATCATGTCTTTTAATTCTATTTTGTCCTGGATATACCCGGCAATCTCCATAGGATTATGATTATAATAATCATGGTAAGGCGTGGAGGTGTCAGGTATGTACGGTTCAAACGGGACGATTTCCGCGTAAACCATTCCAGTTCCAGGTCATGCCGCCGAAATTCAATTCCGGTTTTAAATTGATTGGCTTTATTCACCTGGCTTACCAAATCAAATTTGACAATTTCATAAGCAGTGCTTCTAAAAAAATGATCCATTTTAGTACCGGCGTGCTTAAAACTATAGGAAACCGGGTCTCTCAGTGAATCCGGATGGACATATCCTTCGGGTCCATTGGGATCAATGATGAAAGTATTTCCCGATGTATCTGCCGGATCAGGCAAATATTGAACAACCTGTAACGGATCTTCATAAACATATTGTTGATAATCGGTGTAAAATTTAGTAAATTTTAATTCGTAGAAAGTTTTTGGAGAAAGAACGTGGTTGAAGCTGGCAATGTGAGTATAACCCGATTCAAATCGTTGATAATCACCATCTGGATTATATTTGAAAGAATGATCAAAATTCCTGAATTTATTATCATTCCAGAATAGCCCGTAGCTCAACTTCATCATGGGTGTAATGCTATATGCCAGTTTTCCCTGCGTGCTGATCTTCCTGAATGGATTCAAAGAAACCCAGTCATCGCTATCAAGGTAGCCAGTGGGTTTATACCGGTTTTTGCCGTAAAACCAACCTTCATTTTCAAAATACCGCACCATGCTGAAAAAATTAAGTTTATTACTGATAAAAGGAACCGGTCCACTCAACGTTCCCTGCATATTATAAATTGATACAGGGTTGATAAAACCAATGTGGTCAAAAATATCGGTATTCGCGCTGACATAATCCCCCATAAAAAACCGGGCTTCGCCGTGATATTCCGGTCCCCCTTCTTTTGTAACAATATTAATGATACCGGACATCGCCTGACCGTATTCAGCGTTAAAAGTTCCGCTGACAACCTGTAATTCCTGGATGGATGCGTTTTCAACTTCTACACCCATATTACCGGAATAAACATCTGTTGCAGCAATTCCGTCAATCCAGAATGCGACTTCGCCTGAACGCCCACCCCGAACGTGGAGTCCCCCGACAGGATCAGCAACCAAACCTGCCTGCATCTCCAGCACATCGCTAATTTCCTGTACTGGCAAATTCCGAATTTCTTCAGCGCCAACCGCGGATAATGAAGAAGTCATGTCAGGCTGAATAATCTCCCGTTCCGCCACCACTGTTACTTCACCACCAATGTCAACAACCTCGGTGCCCAGATCAAAATTAATGGTTGTAGTTAAATCGATAGAAACCCGGATATTTTCCACTTTTTGAGATTGGTAGCCCATCATGGAACATTTTAACGTGTAAATTCCGGGCGGAATATTAAGGATTATAAAATGCCCTTCCAAGTCGGCGGCAGCCCCCAGCGAAGTGCCTTCAATGAAGACATTGGCACCGGGCAAGCCATCACCTGTTTCAGCGTCTTTGACATAGCCAGCGATTTTTCCCGTAATACCAGCATTTAAAGAATTAAAAAAAACAAAGGTCAGCAGGACCAGAGTGAGGAGTTTGGCAAGGATTTTCATATATCGTTCCTTTCGAAAAATTTTTCATAATTATCGAAAAAGAATTCTATTCAAAAAAAGCAACTGTTAATTATGGCAACAACTATTGAATATAGCGTAGCAAAAGGCAGAATGAATTATTATTCAAATTTCAAATCATACTTAACGGAATAGTTACTCGAACTTTTGAATACACATATTTGACTTTGAAACAATAAAGGTATTTTTTTTAATCCAGTATTTTTTCCATTTGTAACTTGGCACCGCATGTATCACGAATCACCAGCTCGGGATGAAATAATTTCTTAAACACCCCATTATTCGATCTTTTTTCAATCTTTTTAATAAGATGCTCAACTGCCAGCGCTCCCATTTCAAACATCGGTTGTTTCATCGTTGATAATCCCAGATATTCGGATAATTCAATGCCATCAAAACTGACGATAGCAATATCTTCGGGGATTTTTAAACCACGTTCATTAACCACTTTCATGGCGCCGGCAGCCTGAATATCACTGGAAATAAATACACCGGTAGGACGATTTTCTCCCAAATCAAGCAATTTTGACATGCCATAATAACCAGCCAGTTTATTAAACCCATCGTTTGATAATATTTGGGGATCATCAATGGATGAGACATTAAAAATGTGTTGTTCATCTGGTGTAATATCATTTGCGGCAAGCGCATCGTTGAATCCTTTAAGGCGGATTCTGGCAGGAATGCTTCCTAAATTTCCGTTAATTAAACCGAGTTTGGAGTGCCCCATTTTAATGAGATGCTCTGCAGCAAGATAAGCGCCTTTTTTATTCTCAATTGTAATCGAATCAAGGCTTTTGTGGTATCCATCTACCAAAGCAATTGGCATTTTTTTATTAACAAATTTATCCGCGTAATCGTCTGATATTGTCATAGAAAAAAGCAGAACGCCATCCACGCGCCGTTCCTGAAGTGTTCTTTCAAAAATATCCTCTTTTTTGTCAAACAAGTCAACCGAGTAAAGAATCAAATCATAATTGTGTTTGCTCAGCGCCTGTTGTACGCCGTTCAGGAGTTCAAAATAAAAATAACCTGTAAAAAAAGGAACGATGCAAGCAACGGTGTTTGTCTTTTTTCGTGCTAAACCCTGTGCCATCACATAAGGCTGATAGTTCAATTCTTTGATAATTCCCAAAACTTTTTTCCGTGTCTTGGGAGAAATTTGCGGGCTTTTGTTGATGACCCTGGAGACAGTTCCAATACCAACTCCTGCCTTCTTAGCCACATCGTAAATCGTAACACGCATAGTAGTTAATCCTCTTTTATGGAAGCCCTTCCATATTTTTGATTATAATATAACAAAATTTTCATTTCTGTCAAGTATTTTTTTAATTTTTGTAAAATAATTCTGAATTTAATACTTGTCTCAATGCTTCCATGATTCAAAAAGTAATTATCAAAACCAGGGGGCGCAATTAAAAAAAATAGTACTTCACAGTTCTTAAAAATCAAGCTATGCTAATCATTTTAGCATTTTTTTGATTGATAAATACTGCTTTCTGATTTGACATGCAAATGCACTCTAAATACTAAAAATAGAAATATAGTATAAATCTGCTTATTTGAAAATTGCGAATTAGTTTTACTGATTAATTTAAATCTGACATTTTCAAGGATTTTTTTAAGAGGTAATAAACTCTGGGGATTTTGGAACATGCAACTTTGAAGTTAATTCCGAATATTAATCATTTCAACTCGCTTGCTGATTTTTTCAGACTTCAAAGAAGACAAAACATTTTGGTTTACGCGGACTTCATGTTCTTTTTTGAGTTGATTAATCGTTTCATTTATAATTTGACGGTTTCTCAAAGACTGCAAATCTTTTTTGACCACATTCTTTATTTCTTCATAGGAAAATTGACGCCCATCCCTTCGATCCAGCAATTGAAAAATTCGATATTGTCCATGCATCAAAAGTGGCTCAGAAATTTCGCCCACCTTCAACCCGGAAACCAGTTCGGCTATCTTGGGAAAATCGCGTTGATTGATATAGCCAATATCCCCGCCTTTTTGGGCTGACTCTTTTCTCAGCGACACTTGATTCGCCAGCCGGGCAAAATTTTCACCACTCCGAAGGAGGGTTTTATATTTCAGTGCCAGTTCGTAAGTTTCAACAACAATTTCTCTTAATTTGTATTTTGGCGAAGATATATATTTACGAGTATTATTGTTAAAATAGTTTTGATAATCACTTTCCGTCAGTTGCACACTGTTTATCAAATCAGCCCGGACCAGCCTGGCGATTTGTTTGTTTGTTTCCTGTTTAAGCTTTGGTTTTACACGCGGATCGTCTGCCAAATTCAATTTTTTCGCTTCTTCATATAGAAATTCATTCCGAACCATCAAAGCCAGTTTTTCAGCAATGTCCAAATGACTCGTTAATACTGGGCGATCAGCCGGCAGGGTTTCATTTATTTTCTCGAAAAACAATCCAATATCCCAATAACCGCCAGCAAATTCAACAATTTTATCCCTGCTATGCGCTTCAATTTCGTTCTGAATTTGTTTTATCTCTTCATCTCTTATTTCAGGTAGTTGCGATGGCAGCAGTGAATCAATTTGTTTTTCGAGACGTTTTGCTGCAGCAACCAAAAAATTCACTGCTTCAGCTTTGACCACGACATTTTTGGATTTCATATAATTCTTTACAAATTCCTGAGCCAATTTCGTCTCTTTCCTTTTTCGAATAACTTTTTGAATGCGGTGCTTGTTCGACTGGAAATCATTCTCTGTTAAAATTGGGCTTTCAATCCGATCTTCAACTTTTATGATATGATATCCCCACCTGGTTTGAATTGGCGCTGAAATTTCCCCGACTCGCATCTGAAACGCTGCTCGCTCAAATTCTTCATCCATATCTCCAAAAGTAAAATATCCCAAATCTCCGCCATTTCGCGCCAGGGTTGAGTCACGAAACAGGTCTCGACTCAACTCCCGAAATGTATACCCTTTATCCAATAAATTCCGAAGTGAATCAGCAATCTGTTTATCCCTGACAAAAAGATGCCGTGCTCTCAGTTGAGTTTTGGACTTGAGAAATCCCTCGCGCAATTCCGCTTCCGGCACGCTCACTTTTTCTGCAACTTTCTTTTGATACAATTCCTGGACTAAAATATATTTGGTTATCGCTTTGATCTGAGGCGCTATTCGCGGGTCATCCTGGTATTGCTTCGCATGGCCATATTTGGCAAGCAATTTATTTTCAATCAGCCGCTCTAAATGCCGGTCCACGTCTTTTTCTGTTCTGGGTTTAGCGCCGGGACGAGCCTGCAATTCATAACTAAAAATGAAGTCATCGACGGTGATGACTTCATTTCCAACTTTCGCCAAAATTTTCGGAGCTTCCTTTTTCCCGCAACTAAAAAAAAGCAGGATTGCCACAAAAAGCAAAACAAATCCAGTTCTAAACCAATTCCGATTAAGTATCATATTCATATATTTCATTATTCCATCTTTGAAAACAATTCACTCAAATCCTGACTCGCCTGTTCAACACATTGCTGAACACCCAAGTTTATTCCACTTACCAATTGATATGGTGTTTTTCGCTCGATAGGATTCTTTTTAAAAATTGTTTCCTGCCAGACCATATTTCTTGTTTTTTTATCGATCAGCTCAAAACAAATTTTAACATGAGCAAACCACTGTTTTCCTTCATCCCATTCCTCAATAGCTTTGATTGTGCCTTCAAGGACATAATCAACATTTACAAATCTCGGAAACGGCAAAACTTGTTTGAACAATCGCGCCGCGTCTAATTGCTGTATTACTTTGTCGGTGACCATTTCACCAGGAGTTGTTATCCAGCGATGGTAATGATAGTGCTTTCCTTCATAGCGGGCTTGTCGGTAAACAATTCGTCCCTCATTATATAAAGGATCAACTTTGAACCGGGATACGCCGAGAATCTGGTCAAACTGTGAAGGGGTATCCTGCTGTTCATTTTGGATCGGATAATCAATCACATAATAATGAGTTTCGGGAATGCTGCTGCATTGGAAAAGTACCGGAATTATTATTAAAATAACAAGTATGGCATTTTTTTTCATTCGTCTTGAGTCCTTTCCTGAAAATGGAATATGCTTGAGCTAATTTACTTCTCTTTCTTTTGGCGCGGATTTGCGAATCAGGCTCCAGGGTTTTTCCCGGATTGTCTGCGTAAATTCATCTAAATTACGACTGGTGCGGCTCAAATTTTCCATAATTTCTCCATAATTCCCATTTTGAGAAACCAGCATGTAATTAAGGCTTTCCATAGTAGTCTGAAATTGTTTTATCATATCCTGAGACTGTGTCAAAGTATTTTCCAGTTGATGAATGGATTGCGCGATCGCGTCCTGGTTTTCCGCGAGCATAGTATCAACCTTGCTTCCCATGCTGAAAAAATTTTGTAAAACCGCGTTCATATTCTCTACCAATGAACTGACTGTTTGCTGGTTGTCTTCTAAAAGCAGGTTTACATTGGTTAGAATTTTTGTAAATTCTTTTTGATTTTCATTGCCTAACATCTGGTTAATACCATCAATGGTCACCGACAGTTGGTCGGTTAATTTGTCAAATGATTCGGTCAGCATCATTAATGGAGGAACATCCTCACAATTGAGAAGACTGCCCGGTGGCAGTAACTTCGACTGCGGCGTGCCGGTAGCGATTTCAATATAATATTCACCCATAATTCCAATCGAAGTAATGATAACTTTTGAATCTTCTTTGACAGGGACATCTTCATCTATTTCCACAATGAAGTTAATAAAGGAATTATCTTCATCCGATATTCCCACCTCTTTTACGGTGCCAACTTCTAATCCACCGTAACGAACAAGAGAGCCGACTTCAATGCCGCTGGTGTTTTTGAACCGGGCAATATACGTCTTAGTCGATTTGAATAAATCCAATCCTGAAATAATAATCAGAAATGCCATCAACAAAAAAATGCTGATAACAACAAAACATCCTGCCTTTATTTCGTTTGAGCGATATTCCATTAATTTATGCTCCTAATACTTTGATTTCATTATACATTCTAATTTTTAACCGATTAGAGATTTTAAATAACTTTCTTTATCAATCTTTTCCGGATCCGGTATCCGGTTGAAGAATTGTTTCACTTTGGGAGTATCCGAAGCCATGAGCTCATCCACCGTACCCAAGGCGATAATTTTCCCGCTGTCCAATAACGCAACGCGGTCAGCAATCATGTTGACGGATTCCAGTTCATGGGTTACGATGACAATGGTCATGTTAAACGCTTTTTTTAATTTCAGGATCAGGTGATCGATACCCACCGCGACAATGGGATCAAGACCGGCAGATGGTTCATCACAGAATAAAATATCCGGATCCATTGCAATCGCCCGCGCCAGGGCTGCCCTTTTTTTCATGCCGCCGGATAGCTGCGCCGGGAAAAAATCTTCAAACCCGGACAAGCCAACCTGATCCAGCTTCATGCGCGTCATAATTTTTATGGTCGAATCTTCCAGTTCAGTATGTTCACGCAACGGCAAAGCAACATTGTCACCAACAGTCATCGAATTAAACAATGCCGCGCCCTGAAATAGCATTCCAACTTTCCTGCGAATCGGCAGCATCTCGTCTTCAGAAAGATCGGTAATGTTCCTGCTTTTTATTTTAATGGTACCCGAAGATGGTTTGGATAAGCCGATGATGTGCCTCAGCAAAGTACTTTTGCCACACCCGGATCTGCCGAGGATGGTCATTGTTTCACCGGGCTTGATGCTGAGATTTATCCCATCCAGTACCTTTCTGGAACCGTAATACGTTTCTAAATTTTCTATTTCTATTATGGATTTGTGTTCTGTCATTGATTATTTTTTAAAATTAATTTAACTACATAATTGGCAACTATCAAGAAACTTGAAACAGCTTTTAGCAATTAGCAGTCAGTCATCAGCTTAAAATACAATTAGTTATGTTATGCTGTGTCATTCCAGTTCCACCGATTTTTGGCGGAGACTGAAATCTCATGATTTAAAAAAAGTTTCTCATATAAAATCAGATTTGTTTCTTGCGAATCTCTGGCACTATTCAGCCACAGTCCGGGAGATAACAGAGAAAAAATAATTTGCCATTCTTTTACTCGGCGGTATCAGTGGCACATGGCTTATTTTTTAATTGTTAAAGCGTCGAATAAAAAACCATGGTCATGATCAAATCCGCCACAATGATCAGAAATATCGATGTTACGACTGATGTCGTGGTCGATTTTCCCACACCTTCCGCGCCGCCCTTGACAATGAATCCCTGGTACGCGCCAACCTGGGCAATAATCATGGCAAAAAAGACTGTTTTTACCAACCCGGTAATCAAATCTTTCATCACCAATGCTTCCGCCGTTTGATTAAAATAGCGAATAAAGGAAATATTCAAATTAAAAACAGCCAGAAAAAATCCGCCGAGAATTCCCACCAGGTCGGCAATTAATGCCAAGCAAGGCAGCACAATCAGCAACGCCAATAATCGCGGCACGACCAAAAACCAAACCGGATTAAATCCCATCGTTGTCAGCGCGTCGATTTCCTCGTTTACTTTCATTGTACCTATTTCAGCAGCGATAGCAGAGCCACTTCGTCCTGCAACAATGATCGCCGTGAGCAAAGGTCCCAACTCCCGCGTCATGGAAACACCCACCAAGTCAGCAACATAAATGGACGCGCCAAATCGTTCCAATTGGTAGGCTGCCTGCATCGCCATAATTAGCCCAACAAAAAAACAAATCGTCGCCACAATGGGAATGGAATTATACCCGATCAAAATCATTTGCTGGATGGTACTACCCCAACGAATTTTCCCTTTACCCTTTGCTGGAGCGACAATTGTCCAGTAGAAAGCATTCCTGGTTAACTTCACTATTCTCGCGACATGCGCCATTGTCGTTAAAAATTGTTTGCCAATTGATCCGAATGTTTGATTGATTATTTTCATTTATTTCATCTTTGATAAACGTGCCAGGCACGTGGTTTTTGCTTGTTTACTAATTTCGCACTTAAAATCGAAAGTTGATATGGTATCTGATTACTTTTGAAAAGCTTACGCCTGAACTCCGAAATTCATATGGAATTAATCCGTCAGGAATTTTTAATTAGCACTTATACTCTCCAGAAATAATTTTTCAACTGGTTATCCATACTACAAATATAGCATTTTAAATCTTCCATTTTCTTTTGTACAAAGTTCAACATCTTTTTCCTTTTCCTCTGCCTCTGCCTTTACCTTTTTCATTTTCTGCTTTGCAAAATTACATCCCCTCAAACGCCTGCTCTTCATTTTCATAAATATTAAAAACTTTGTCCAACCGGCTTAATTCAAAAACATCTTTAATTGCATCACGTAAACTATAAAGTCTCAATGTCCCGGAATTTTTATTCGTTAGCTGTAGCGCTTCCACCAAAGTCGCGACGCCGGAGCTGTCCATGTAAGTAACTTCCGCCAAATCAACCAACAAATTTTTGTTCGATTTTGTGATGAGAGAGAGAATTTTCTTTCTAACTTGTGGCGAAGAATATAAATCAACATCACCGCTTAATTTAAGAATTGAAAATTTTTCCTTTTTAATAACTTCAAGCTCCACTTAAAAACCTTTCTATTTCTGATTGTTTTTTTTAACTAATTTCAGCACATTACTATTTTCCTGGCTGTTCTCATAAACCACCTCATCCATAACAGACTTAATAAAATGTACTCCCAATCCTCCCGGTCGCACGTCATCTAACTCGCGCGGTTTAATTTTTTCAACATCAGCCTTTTTTCCAAAATCCTTTAAAAATATTTCAAATTTGGTTTCACAAATATTTATCTTAGCCTGTATGGGCAAGTCTGTTTCTTTGCCATAAGCGTGTTTGATGATATTGCTGCATGCTTCATCCACAGCCAAAATAACATTGTTCAAATCATCCTGACAGAACCCTCTTACCTCGCAAATGCTGCTAACTGCAGCGCGAATGATTTTTAAAAACTGGGCTTTTGCCGGAATCGTTATTTCGACTGTATCAATTGCTGAAGTTTGCTTTTTTTGCATTCCTGCCACCTCACAGCTAACAGTGTAATATCATCGTGCTGGTTACCTGTTCCCTGAAAACCTCTGACCTCTTTAACAATGTTATCGATTATTAGTTGCGGTTTTTTTTTCGGCTTTTTGAAAATATCGATCAACCGGTTTAATGAGAACATTTCTTTTTTACTATTTTTCGCTTCTGTAACACCATCTGTAAAAAGCAATAAAGCATCCCCCGGCTCCATCTGTATCATATATTCATTATAATCAACGTCCGGCATTATCCCCAAAGGTATCCCGGAAAAAAGATCGACAATTTCAACTTTTTTATGCCGCTGCCGGTACCATAATGGAGGTAAATGACCCGCGTTTGATATTATCAAATGACCAGTCTCTTTATTCAAAATCATAAAAACCAAAGTTACAAACATGCCCCGGTGGCTGCGTTTTAATAACGCGTCATTGAGAAAATTCAGAAGCTCGACGGGATTTTCCGCAATGTGGCAATAATACCTGAAATCACTGATCAGCCTTGCCATAAACAGCGCGGCAGGGATTCCCTTACCGGACACATCACCAAGAACAATTCCCAGGTGATCCGAATCGATTTCCACAAAATCGAAAAGGTCACCACCTACCGCGGTCGCCGGTATATTTGTTCCATAGATCAAATATTTGTCATTTTCCGAATCAGGAAAAGATTGCGGCATGAAACTCTGCTGAATCTGGTGAGCTGATTCTAATTGCTGTTCCATGCGCTGCTGCTCCAACATGAAACGGTGCATGCGCGCGTTTTCAATTGCCAATGCCACCTGACGGCAAAACGTAGTAAATATTTCCAAATTCTCGTCTGTAAAAGGCAGCGAATCAAGCCGGTTTATGACTTCTGCCACGCCTATTACTTTGCCTTTTACTTTTAATGGCGCTGCCAGAATAGATTTTGTTTTAAATCCCGTATTCTGGTCAACATCAGAAAAAAACCTGGTATCAGTAGAAACATCCGGCACAATAACGGACTCCCCTGTCTGCGCGACCCAACCGGCAATACCCTGTCCTACCTTGAGCTGCATTTTATCTTTTACTTTTTCCTGCACACTGCCCAGGGCGATTTGGCATTCCAGCATGCCGCTTTCTTCATTCAGCAGCATAATTGAACTGGCTTCAGCCGACATTACTTCCTGGGCTTTTTCCATGACAAGGTTCATTAACTCTTCCAAATCAAGTGTGGATGAGATAATCGATGTCACATCGATGAGGCTGGTGAGATTTTTTAGTTTGTATTGTAATTGTTCGATTTCGTTCATTTGATGGGGAATGCCTGGTTAACTTATGAAATATTAAAAAATTGATGCAAATATTGAACCAAGAATATGTAAAGATATAACAAAAGTACAATAAAATCAAGCTCAAAATAAAAATGTCCATTTTTTAATAAGAAATGATTTTTTGTTCAAATTTGTTCGATTGGCTTAATCAACGCGCAAGCAAATTTTCATTTTAATTTTACTTGAATTTTAACCAAATTATGACTATGTTTTTACCAGTAGCAAAAAAAATATAACCCTGAATTGTAAAATAAATTCTAAACTCAATTAAACTTAAAAAATTATGGGCAAACATAATGAAGTCCATTGAACTTCTTCTACCTGCTGGTGATTTCGAAAAAATGCGATACGCTTTTGCTTATGGAGCAGACGCGGTTTACCTGGGAATTCCGCGTTTTTCATTGCGGGCAAGGGAAAATAAATTTCGCACCATCGATTCTGTGATCGAGGCAATTAATTACGCGCGAAATCTGAATAAAAAAGTTTACGTAACCGCCAACATTTTCCCTCACAATCGAAAAGTCCAGCCATTTGCTGATTTCATCGATGAATTTCTGAAGAACTGTTTGCCCGACGCCTGGATTATGTCTGATCCGGGAATGATTCAATTAATGAAAGAAAAGCACCCGGACCAGGTTATTCATCTCTCGGTGCAGGCAAATACGGTGAATTATGCTACTGCAAAATTCTGGTACAAAGCTGGAGTTAGCAGGGTGATCCTTTCACGTGAACTATCCATAAACGAAATTAAGAAGATAAAAGATTACTGCCCAAAACTTGAAGTGGAAGTTTTTGTTCACGGTGCGATATGCATCGCTTATTCGGGCCGTTGTCTAATTTCCAACTATCTCGCGTCGCGGGATCCCAACCAGGGGACGTGTACAAATTCCTGCCGCTGGCAATATAAAATCTATGAAAAATCCAGCATTCAGCCACCGGCGACAAGTAAAATCGCGCCGCATTCAGAAAAAGCCCAAACACAGTCCGGGGATGATTACAACTATCTGCAATCGGATTATTATCTTGAAGAATCGGAGCGGCGTGCAGGTCAATACATGCAAATCGAC
>NBLI01000212.1 GCA_002084535.1 Candidatus Zhuqueibacterota bacterium 4572_119 | reverse complement strand
TCATTGATTTTATGGCAAACGAGGGTATTGGAAAATTAGCTTCAATTGTTGGCAGGTATTATATTATGGACAGGGACAATCGCTGGGAACGGGTGCAAAAAGGTTACAATTGTCTGACAAAAGGCGAGGGTGTGCATACCACAAATCCACTGCAAACAGTTCAGGAAATGTACGACAGGGAAATAACTGATGAATTTTTAGAGCCGATTATAGTTTCTGATGGCGGTAAAAATCATTTAGTTGAAGACGGGGACGCTTTTCTGACTTTTAACTTCCGGGCTGACCGCATGCGGGAAATTGCGGTGGCGCTGAATTTTGATGATTTTAATTTTTTTCAGCGGGGAAAAAAGCTAAACCTGAAATACGCGACCTTAACGCAGTACCGGGAGGATTTTCCGTTTCCCGTGCTGTTCAAAGATATTCAGTTAAAAGACATTTTTGGGCAGGTTATCAGCGATTATGGGCTGACTCAGTTACGTATTGCTGAAACGGAAAAGTACGCTCATGTCACATATTTTTTTAATGGCGGCGAAGAAAAGCCTTTCAAAGGCGAAGAACGAATCATGGTGAATTCTCCCAAAGTCGCCACCTATGACTTGCAACCCGAAATGAGTGCCATTGAAGTAACCGAAAAATTGCTGAATGCCATCGAAAGTGATAAATTTGATGTCATTATTCTCAATTTCGCCAATGGAGATATGGTTGGGCATACCGGCTCGCTTGACGCCGCCATTAAAGCCATTGAAACAGTTGACGGATTAACCGGGAAAATTGTTGACCTTTTCAATAAAAAAGGAGGGACTGTCCTCATTACCGCGGATCATGGTAATTCAGAAGAAATGTGGGATTATAAAAATCATCAGCCGCATACACAGCACTCCCTAAACCCTGTTCCATTCATTATTTTGGCGCCAAATAAAACTAAAATAAAATTAAGCGAAAACGGCGCGTTATGTGATATCGCTCCGACCATGCTGGAAATTTTGCAAATTGAAAAACCCGGCTTGATGACCGGAAAATCTTTAATAAAATAAAAAGGAAGAAATTATGGGACGTTTTAGCAAATCCAAATCATTTGCTCTATGGACATTGGCTGTGATCATTACGTTATCGTCAGTTGTTTACCAGAGAATAACGGGACCAACTCGCCCGGTTCGTGGGAAAGTTGAAATCCGCGGTGAAATTGTAAAATATAAATTATTGCGGACCCATGATATTTCTGCAGATGCCGTGATGACAATTCTTGTTCCGGACACATCTGTATCAGCCGTGTTCCAGTGGAAACGTTTTAAAAGCTATGACCAATGGACAATTGATACTCTGAGAGTATCAGATAATAAAATAACGATAATCGTACCCAAACAGCCGCCTGCCGGAAAAGTAATATATGATGTTACATTATTCGACGGAAACGGTGGAATATATCCATTATCAGAAGAAGCAATTACAATCCGATTTAAAGGCGTCGTTCCACTAATTGTTTTGCTGCCTCATGTCTTGTTCATGTTTATCGCCATGCTCATCGGAACAAGGACAGGAATAGAAGCGATTGCCAAAGGTGAAAAAGCTTATCGCTACGCATTGATAACGACAGTCCTTCTTTTCCTGGGTGGTCTAATTTTCGGTCCGCTGGTGCAAAAATTCGCCTTTGACGCGTATTGGACTGGCTGGCCATTCGGACATGATTTGACTGACAACAAAACATTAATTTCCTTTATCTTCTGGCTCATCGCGCTTTGGCAGGGCAAAAAGCCAGGGCGAGGCAGAACATGGTTCATTATTGCTTCAGTGGTACAGCTATTAATCTACCTGGTTCCGCATAGCGTGCTGGGATCGGAAATTGACTATACAGCGATGAATCAATAAAAATTAAAAAGCAAAACCAACTTCAAAAAACGGGAGACGCTGAAGATATGCATCCCCCGTTTTTTTGTCTGATGTACAACATTAGCCGGACAAGTGAAAACTTGCCAAAAATAATTTATTTTGCCCATTAGGAAAAACTTGTTGCATGTACAAAAGTGATTTGCTATATTTAAAAACTTTAATCACTTAATTTAATTTTATACGGGAGGATTTTGCATGAGAAAAGTCACCATTTTGTTGATGGTTTTCTCTCTAATTTTTGTCGCCAACATATTTTCCCAAAATATGCTGGAAAAGGCGGACAGTCTTTGGGAAAAACGCGGCGAAGTATTTGATCAAAATACACTTCTCGCGGGCGACGCGAATATCAATCAAATGATTGAAGTTTACAAAAAGGTGCTGGAAACCGCAACCGGCGCTGAAAAAGAAGAAGCAACCTGGAAACTCATCCGCGGCTACTATTTCAAAGGAAAATACACAACCAGCGACAAAGAAACAAAAAAGAAAATTTGCGATTTGGGCAAAGAGCTGGGAGAGGACGGCTTAAAAGAATTTCCCGATTCACCGGGGATTAACTTGTTTCTTGCCATTGTCTGGGGTGTTTGGGGAGAAGAATACGGGATAATTCAAGCGGCGAAAAAAGGAGTCGCTGGCAAAATAAAAGATCTGTGTGAAAAAACAATTAAGCTGGATCCTGAATTTGATGAAGCCGGTGGTTACCGAGTTTTGGGACGAGTTTATTTCAAAGCACCAAAAATCCCCCTTCTTTTAGGCTGGCCCTCAAAAAAGAAAGCCGTGGGGATTTTAGAAAAATCCCTGAAGATCGCGCCTGATAATCTGAACTCAAAACAGTTTTACGCCGAAGCGCTCTATTCCCAAAAGAGAAAAGAAGAAGCAATTAAGATCGCGAAAGAAATTTTAGCCACAGAAGGAGTTTCCGAAGGTGTGGCAGAAGACGCAAATATTAAAAACGAAGTGAAAAAGTTATTGGCTGATTGGGTAAAATAACCAATCATTTTTTTAACAAACTAATTTTTCATAAATAAATCTCAAATGGAGTGCTGGATTTTCCTTCAAAATTCAGTACTCCATTTTATTTTTACCAACGTATTTGAATGACGGAACTCAAAGGAAATTTATATGGAGAACTCAATTTTTGAAATAATAAAATCAAGGCGGTCCATTAGAAAGTATAAAGAAAAAAGCGTTGACCGGGAAAAAATAGATAAATGCCTGGAAGCCGCGCGGCTGGCGCCATCAGCCGAAAATGTCCAGCCCTGGCGCTTTATCGTGCTGGACGATCCAGAATTAAAAAATAGATTCGCGGAAAAAGTTTTTACCGGCATTTATTCCCCGACAAAATTTGCAGGAAAAGCACCGGTCATTATCGTTATGTTAGCTCGCCTTGATATTCTCGCGAACAGAATTGGGAAGCAAATCCAGGGAATTCATTACTATTTTATCGATGTTGGGATCGCCGGTGAACACCTGGCACTTCAGGCTCAGGAACTTGGGTTGGGGACTTGCTGGATTGGTTGGTTCAATCCACGAAAAGCACGTAAATTCTTAAAAATCCCCAAAGGCTACAAAATAGTCTCACTAATGAGCCTTGGCTATCCGGCGGAAGAAAAATCAACAGTCGAAAAAAGGCACACTTTTGACAAGGTTGTGTGGTATAATGGATTTAAAAGAAACGATAAATAATGCGGTTTAATCAAAAATTAATTTCTGGTATCCTGTTAAAACGCTATAAGCGTTTTTTAGCCGATATTCAATTGGAAAATGGAGACGTCATCACCGCGCATTGCCCAAATTCCGGGAGCATGTTATCGTGCAATATTCCGGGAAGTGAGGTCAGGCTTTCTTTTCATGATAATCCAAAGCGCAAATATGCTTTAACCTGGGAAATGGTAAAAATAGGCAAAACCTGGGTTGGGATAAACACAATGCTCTCCAACCATATTGTCGCTGAGGCAATCGAGATTCATTGAAATAAAGAATGTTTCGCTGGTTGAAGACAATGTTGCGCTATTTCCCGACGCGGTAACTATTCGTGGTACGAAACATTTAAATGAATTAATAAAACTAAGAAAAGAAGGACACCGGGCTGTAATATTTTTCCTGATACAAAGAATTGATTGTGATACATTTTCTCCGGCGGATCATATCGATGCTGTTTACGGAAAAACTTTGAGAAAAGCATACGCTGAAGGAGTTGAAGTGCTTCCCTATCAAGCGAAAGTAACTGTTACCGGCATTGAAATTCTTCGCGAATTGAGGTTGATTTTAAAAAAAGCGGATTGAGCAATATTATGCACGTGCATTGATGAGGCTCAATCCGCTTAACAAAAGAGGATAGGGGGGGGCAGCTAATAACCAAAAACATAACTTTGCCGGTAGCTCAGTGTCCCCAATGAGACATCACACTCTCCAAAATCCCGCCATCGCCGAATACGATTGGTTATACACCTGAGCATACTTTCACTGGCAATTGTAGATTCAAGAATCTGAACATTATTCACATGTCCTTTTGGATCAACTGAAATACGAACTTCTATTTTTCCTTTTAAATTAGGATCTTTTTTTATCGCGTGTTTGAAGCAATCCTGAATTGCCCGGTTGTGTGATAAAAGGATTGCGGTGATGTGTTCCGGGCTTCTTGCTTGTGATTTTTTTTCCTTTTTATTCAGTTTGGTTTCTTCAACGATATCGATCGCTGTTATCTTTTCTGCCGAGCTGATAGTAATTTTATTTAACTGGTTTAAAGAACTTAATTCTTCATCGACCGAAACTGATTTTGTTGAACCTTTTAATTTATTGAGTACTTCGAGTTTTTCCGCATCCACAAAATTTGGCGCAGAACCCGAAGATTTGAAATCAGCAATTTTTAACCGTGATATGGATTCCTGAATTACACGCGAGTTGTCATCCCCAGAAGAAAACACACCTTCTAACTCTTCACTTAAACTGGAATTGTCTCCCCTGATAATATATTGAAGCAATCCTTTCTCGTTCACTTCACGGGTTAAGGCGCTGGCAAAGGTATTTTCGTCTGTCCGCGAAGACTTTCGATCCGCCAAGGTGCTGCCGCGATATTCAGCAGGAACAGTAGGAGTAATATTAGTTACAGCCACTCTCTCCATCGCTTCTAATGGACTTTCACCCTCACTGATAGCCAAGTCGTCCGCCGTAAGTTCATTTTCATCTATTAATGGTTTCCGGAAACTTTCACTTTTCGTCGATTCCAGGGCGGAAAAATTACTGGTAGTCTCATCTTTTAATAACAGTCGCGCGTATTGTTTTTGAATTTTGACGACATTCACCGGTCTGGATGTTGCTTTGAAAGCTGCCGTAAGTAATATAATTAAGCCAACTTCTAAAATGGCGGTAGATAATAAAATAAGCAGAAACCGAAAATCCATTTGCTGGATCCAGTTTCTTTGAAGTTCCCTGGGGAATTGAAATTCAGCGATTGTGTCATCGACTATTGTCGGCTGGCTTGACACAAACGTTGGTTCGCGAATAGTGATTTTTTTACTAACTTTTACCGTCATTTTTATTCGACAGGTTTGTGAAATGTGCTTGACTTTGGAAAAAGTTGTTCAACCAATTTCAAAATAGTCGGACAGGGGAACGTGCGGCTCGGTTGGAGAAATTGATTTATGGATCGATTGGTTGTTGCCATGCAGATTAATTTACAAAAAACATGCCATATTACATACACATTTAGCGCACTCCTATGAAGCGAACTAAGTATATATTATTGATAACTTTTCACTCAAAGTATATTACACATGTATTGTTAAGATTGAATACAATT
>NBLI01000211.1 GCA_002084535.1 Candidatus Zhuqueibacterota bacterium 4572_119 | reverse complement strand
GGCCCTGTTCCGTGAATTTCGTGAACCAGGGTAAGATAAATTCGTCAAACTGCGCGGGCCCGCAAATCAAATCCTGTTGCGTTCCAAAATCATTGCCAAAGAAAAATCCATCCACCAGGTCACCGGCAGCCTGGAAAAACCGTTCGTTTGCTTCATAATAAAATTCACAAACTTTATTTGTTACCGCGCGCACAACTTCGGAGTGAGTGTACATTTTTACCAGATAGCTTTCCATACCAAAGAGATCCATCACATTGTGATAGAAGCAGGTCCAAAAACCACTGGCTCTGTAAACATCACCAATGTTCTTCAATATTTCAAGACAAATATCAAAGTTTAGATAATCAGGATTGGGCCAGGGAAATTTTTCTACGTCCCGGACATGTTCGCAATTGGCAAAGGGAGCAGTACCGGCTTGACTTTCCCTGCAAATATTTCCTTCAAACAATCCCAGCCCATCAGGATGCTGATAAACGCCCGGCATATACTGGGGACAAATCCAGCGAAAATCATCGTTGAAATACCGATGAAGTTCTTCTTCGCTATTAACGCTAAAATAATCAAATAGTTTTGGCAGCGAATCCGGATGCGGATTTCCCAGCCAGAATCCACAGCGATCAGGTTTCCCGCCCGCGATGATTGTTTTAATCCGTTCTCTGCTTGTCATATATTCCAAAACCAATAAACCATTTTAATAACTACACCTCTTCGCTTCATCCGCGTAAGCTCTGATCAATTCCACATCCGCGTCAAAGAAATGATCTGAAGGCGATAAGATGAACCCGCCATCCTTACCAGCGGCTTCAAAACATTGCCTGACATGATTCCGTGTTTGTTTAGGGGCGCAGCCAGTGAAATAATGATATTGATCAAATCCGCCAATAATGCAAACTTTATCACCAATGCGCTTTTTCGCTTCCGCCAGATTTACGTCTCCACCCATTGCTGCTGGCGTAAATGTTTCCATGGCATCCGGATTCATGGCTGCAATGTCCTCAAGGATCGGCATCATTCCGCCACAGGTATGGTAAACAATCCGTTGACCAGCCTGATGGGCTTCATCAATCAGCGTCTTATCAAACGGCGCGACAAAATCATTAAATATTTTTGGAGAGATAACGGTCGTTGAAGCATCTCCCCCACCCAATTCGATAATATCATAGCGCGCGCCTTTCAGCGATCTAATAAAATGTAATTTTCTTCTTTGCAAAATCGTAAGCAGCTCCCGCACCCAATCAGGGTCATCATAGACTGCCAAAATCAATTTTTCTGTACCATAAAGGCAACAAGCGTCCTGCCAACAGCCGGGTTGTCCATAAACCTCAAATCCAGGGATGTGTCCGCGAACCAATCCGCGTTCTCCGAAATCTTCGGCGGCTTGATTTACTGCTGCCACATCACAAAGCGGATGGGTGACAAATTCCGCTATTTTTTCGATGTCATTTTTTTCCTTGATCAAATGTTCGGTTACCCAGGATGTTTGGGAATTTGATTGCAGCACCATGGATAAGCTGCCTTTGGGAGTTATAAAATTAAAGCGTTCGGTTTTGTCGGGAGAAAGAGCGATGGTTTTATTTTTAATCCGCCATTGGTCGGAAAATATATTTTTGTCCGTTGCTAAGTCTACTTCTAATTCCGGATCAAAACCTTGAATGGCTGCCAGCATTCGCTGCTTTGATGTCATCACCGCCTTTACTCCATCATTTGAAAATTGTTTACCTTTTATTTCCTGAAATCCAGTGGCGAAAGCAACATATCTTGCACATGATTTTGGAATTGTTCTTTAGCCACTTGCCAACCAATAACAGTAAAACCCAGATTTTGATTTGATTGGCTCTCTACTCTATTTTCAAATAATTTTTCATGAACAATTTCCACAAAAGTTATGGCTTTTTTATCAAAACGAAGATAGCCTTTTAATCGCAAAATATTTTTCTGGTTCTGTTTTAAAAAATTCATGAAAGCAGTCCGACTGATTATTCCGTCTGTCTGAAAGCTTAAGGAAAAAACTGACTCCGGAGCAGATTTAATTAAAGAGCCTGAAAGTTGTCTGTGATTAATGGAACTGATAAAATCAAATGGAATTTTCCCCATTGTTACAGGGAGCTGCGGAGCTTCATCATTCATGGATTTTACTAAATCCTGAATGTTGCAAAGTTCTGTATCAGGGATCAAATCTGTTTTATTGATTATAATAGCATCTGCCCATTGTATTTGACTTTTAACAGCTTTCAAATAAGGCAGCACCTTTACAAAATTTAATGAATCAATTATACAAATATTTGCCGACACATGAAATTTATCTTCTAATACAGGGACTTTTAGCAGGTCCTCAAGATCACTGGTTTCCGCGATGCCGGTTGCTTCAATAATTACCAGATCAGGTTTAATATCATTGAAGACTTTTTCCAGCGTTTTGATAAAATCAGTTTTCAAACAGATGCAAAACAAGCTGCCTTTGTTTAACTCAAATTTCGAATAATCTCCAGGTTTCACCAGGGATCCGTCAATACCAAGTTTCCCAAACTCATTTATTATCAGAGCCAACTTCTTTTCGAATACTTCTGGCAGCGTTAACAAGTGATTCATTAGAGTTGTTTTTCCAGCGCCAAGATATCCCGTTATCAAAATTATTGGAATTGAATTCATTACATGTCCTTTATCCATTCTTTAATAACTTCTACAGTAGGCACGGTACCCATTGACTTAACAGTTCTTTTTTCAATGATAATCGCCGGTGTCAAGGTAATCCCAAAATCGATGAATTTACTTTCATCAGCAATATAATTGAGCTGAACATCTGAACCCAATTCTTTTAATGCTCTGGTAACATTTAATTTAACAGCGTCGCAATCTTCGTTTCCGCAACCAAGGATGTAAATAGTACCGCGGTTTTCCCTGATTCGTAATTTCATTTTTTCATTAATTCGCTTCTGAATAACCGCGATCAGCTCATCTCTGGGCGGAATTTTTGAAACGAAAGTAATTTGCCCGTCAATGCATATAGTCGGGATATTGCGCACCATGAGCGAAGTCACAAAAGTCAATGAATCAGGATCTTTTATTTTGTGTTCCCGCCATTCAACAATGCCTTCAAATTCCGGAGCAACCGCTTTTACAGATTCCACCATATACTGGCACGGAGCGCAGCTCTCAGAATCCAGCGTAACAATGTCCACGATTACCTTATCCATTTTCCCATACTCACCCATATCCAGCAGCTCTTTCGCGGTTTTGGTCATTTCCATCGTTTTAATGATTTCCAGCTGATACGGATCAGTTATAATTGGGATTACAGCTTGAAGATTCTCTACCGGAGTCGAGTAAGGCAAATCGCATCCCGGCGCTAAAATAAATCCTCGTTCGCCGCCAGCTTCAAGACAGTGGACAACATTTTGCTGAACATCTTCCACTGTTCCCAACAGCAAAGTTGTGGTTAATTGAAGATTACCACCGAAGCTGATCTTTTTCTTCAGGCAAATATCGCGCACAAAGTCCAAACCAATATTCTCATCAACTGAAATATTATCCGGTTTACACTCGCTCATGGCTTCAATATTTTGCTGAGCGTGCCCGCAAACAAACAGGGAGCCCAGCGTACCACCTTCTCGAATTTGTTGAAATACTGTTGTTAAATAAGGAGAAATAAATCGTCGAAAATCATCAGGTCCAATCTGACTGGTCATTGGGTCAACGACCGCGATTATATCCGCTCCAGCCTCAACGTAATAATCCGAAATTGCCATACTCACATCCCTGCAGAACTTCATCAGATCATGTACAAAACCCGGATCGTCAAACATTTTCATAAAGAGTTCGGTTCCCGCGAGATGAAGCGCAAGGGTAAACGGACCTGTGATAAGACCATAAATAGCAACTTCAGGGTTACTCTTTTTTATTTTCTGAATCACATTTATTACTGCTTTGATTCTTCCATCGCCAGGTCCCGGGATTTTCAAATCTGCTATTTTTTTCCCTTCGTTTAAAGGATGCGTACAAACAGCGGGAGGATTGTCATCCGCCCACATGAGTTCGCACCCTAAAATCTCCGCCTCGATCTGCAGGTCAAACATCACTGAAATTCCATCGGGTTTATACAGTTTAATAGCTTGCTGAAGACCCGCAATTATTTTATCTTCTGATTTCAAATAATCAGAAGCAGAAGCATTGATTAACGATCCACCATGGCAACCAACAAAGGGTACCCAGGGTACACGATCAACCTTTTCACAACGCATCGCCTTTAAAACTCGTTCCTTACCGGTCATTAATTTATTTCCTCCCATAAAATCGACCATTTATATTTAGAGTAAATTTCAGTTTCGTATTTGGTTTAAATAATAAAATTGTTAGAGATTGGAGTTATTTATTTTTATTCAAGGAGCGACCATCTTTTTTAAATTTCCTATGTCTTTTTTGACTCTATCTTCACATATTTTCAACCACTTTTTACGATCCAACACTTCACACTTTCCTTTTTCAACTTTCTTTTGAGATAAATACGCGATACGCGTTAAGCTCGCCAACTCATTTGTATTTAGGTCGGGGAATCTTGATAAAAAGGTGGGATTAAAAATTGGTATATTAAAATCACCCCCATGATCTTCAATTGAAAGATGCACTTCCCGATCAAGTGAAAATAGACGCCGCAAAATTTTTTCAATTTCGACAGCCCCGCAGCCAATTTCCGTTACAAAGCTTTTTAAACCTTCTGACGTAAAAAGCAGCCCGCCATCTTTTATATGCGTTGAAACGATCCAGGGTAAAATTCGTTCTGTGGCGAAAACAGGATTTTCCAGCATCGTCAGCAAATTCATTGTATCCAGGCAAATCCCCAAATACTCTCCCGGTTCGGTTTCACAATATTCAAAAATTTTCAACAACTCAAATGTGGTAAATTCAAAATGTGTTTCGATTGCCAGAATCACATTGTGATCCATCAGCATTTGGCGTTGAGATTTTAAAGCATTAGCTGTTTCGTGAAGTAATATTTCAGTAGCCGGGTTTTCAGGATTCCAGCGCATCAATCCGCCTGAACAGGACCGAACAATCCGCGTCCCTAATTTTTGTGCCTCCACAGCCGATTTCTGATTTATTTTGGAAATATCCTTTTTTTGCCAGGAAACCATATCACGAGGTATATGCTGAGCGCCGCCCCATTCGAGGTACAAATTATTTTCAGCCGCAAATTGTTTCAAATCAAGTAAAACCACGTTGTCGATGTTATCATAAAATTCAGATTGCAATCCTGAAAACGCGACACCTTCCGCGCCAAAATCTTTCGCCCAGACAAGCGTTTCCATTGGACTCAGGTTTAAAGGAAAAAGACTATAATTATCGATACCGACTCTGAATTTTTTATTGGATTTCATTTTATATCCATTGGCGTTTCCAGATGCAACCTGCGTTATACGCGGCTGCATCTTATTTTTATTTATTTAAACAAACTTTAATCTATAATCATATCTTCCGTTTCGCGTTTTATGTTTCACGTTTCACCTCACTTCAATGCAGGAATTTTCACCGTCCATGCAAATTCACACGGAGAATTGTTTTGCACAGATTCTGGAATATCAACAATAAATCCGCTACCGACGGATTCCCAATGCAGAGTTTTTTCAGTACCCAGCATCGTCAATTTCGCACCT
>NBLI01000210.1 GCA_002084535.1 Candidatus Zhuqueibacterota bacterium 4572_119 | reverse complement strand
TTTAATGATATCTTTGTTTTTTTTTTATCGATTAAATTGCTAATATATAAGTAAAAATATTGAACTCGAAAGGCTAAAATCTGTGCTTGAAAAAATATGCATGCCTATTAAGGAAGAATTAAAACAACTTGAGGATAAATTTAAATCAGTAATTGAAACTGATATAAAATTAATTAAAGATGTTTTCACATACATTGTTGCGGGTAAAGGCAAGCGGCTAAGGCCGATTATGCTTTTATTATGTTCAGGTTTAAATGGCAGACCGACAAAAAAATCTATCGATGCCGCAATAATAATTGAACTTCTCCATACAGCAACTTTGATACACGATGATGTGGTTGATAATTCCAATTTGCGCAGGGGCAATCCTTCTGTTAATTCTATTTGGGAAAATAAAATTTCCGTACTTATCGGTGATTATTTGTTCGCTCATATTTTCGACACATTAGTGGATTTTAAAGACACGAACTTAATAAAAATAATATCCAATGTGTCAACGCAAATGAGCAAAGGAGAATTACTGCAAATGGAGCGCGCTCAAAATTTTCAAATGAATGAACAAACATATATGCGTTTAATTTCATTCAAAACTGCTTCCCTATTATCGGCAACTTGCCAGATTGGCGCGCTTACCAGTGAACCTTCTGATGGGTCTCACGAAGAAAATCTCAAAACCTTTGGCAACAGCCTGGGAATCGCGTTTCAAATTAAAGATGATTTACTCGACTATTCTGGAAATGAAGACAACCTGGGTAAACCAATTGGAAAAGACCTTCTCGAAAATATTATTACACTCCCTGTGCTTTACAGTTTGAATCAAACAAGTGAAGACAAACGAAAGGAAATGCTGGCGATCCTTGAAAACGGATACAATGATCAGTTTGACAAAATCATTCATTTTGTTAAGGAAACAGGTGGCATAAAATACGCCGAAGAAAAAGCTGATTTCTATATTCAAAAAGCATTGCACTGCCTGGAAAGCTATCCTGATTCACCTTACAAACAGTCACTATTACTTATTTCGGATTATATTACTTCGCGGGATAAGTAGCTTATGAAAAAATCCCTGATTGTTCTGTTTTTGATATTATTTTCATTTCAATGTCAAAATTACTCCAAAATCATCCCTATCACGCAAACCAGGTTATTAATGGATACTTTTGTCCAGATCGTTGTGTATGATCAGGACAAATCAAAGCATGAAATAAACAGAATAATCGGTTTAGCATTTGACAGAATTCAACAAATAGATAATATTACAAACAGCTATAACGATTCAAGTCTCATTAGCTTCGTCAATCAAAATGGCGCTTCTTACCAAATTCAGATGGACTCTGTTCTTTATCATGTAGTTAAAGAAAGTCAAAGAATTTCTACGCTATCAAAGGGAAATTTTGATATTACAACAGGCGCTGTTAAAGATTTATGGGACTTTAATAATGATAATCCGTTTGTTCCGGATTCAACTGTGATTCGAAAAACGCTCAAGCTTGTAGATTATAAATTATTATCTATTGATAGCGATTATCTTGGATTTAAAACCTCGGGTATGAAAATTGACCTTGGCGCCATTGCCAAAGGTTTCGCAATAGATGAAGCCGTTCGAATTTTAAGCGTCCATGGAATTCATGACGCAATGGTGAATGCTGGTGGTGATTTAAAAACGATTTGCACAAACCTTACTGCTGGCAAACGCAAAGTTTGGATTAACCATCCAAGAAATACTGGTGAGATGTTCGGCTTTTTCCGCATGGACAGCGGAAGTGTTGCTACTTCGGGCGATTACGAACGTTTTTTTATTAAAGATTCAATCAGGTATCACCACATTTTAGATCCCAAAACCGGCTATCCAGCCGGCAAGTGCATCAGCGTTACAATTATTGCCAAAAATGCTCTGACAGCAGACGCGCTTGCTACAGCAGTTTTTGTGATGGGACCGGAGCAGGGCATGATTTTTGTTGAAAATCAAGCCTTTATCGAATGCATTATTCTGTATAAAAAAGATGGAAAATTGATTTGGACAGCTTCAACAGGTATTAAAGATAAATTTTACCTGGCAAATTGATTAGATAAAATTATTAATTTTAGTATTTTCAATTGATTTAAAATAACATTAAAACCATATCAAATTTATTTGTAATCATCACCAAAGGAGAATACAGCTTATTGAACATCTTCAGGGAGATAATTTCAAGTTCATTAAACATGATGTCACTGAATATCTTTATATTGCCGGAGAAATCGATTATGTGCTGCACTTTGCTTCTCCAGCAAGCCCGCTGGACTATTTACAATTGCCGATCCAGACTTTGAAGGTGGGCGCTCTTGGCACGCACAAAGCATTGGGTCTCGCGCTATCAAAAAAGGCGACTTTTCTGCTTGCGTCAACCTCTGAAATATATGGAGACCCCCTTATTCATCCACAAAATGAAGATTACTGGGGGCATGTTAATCCGGTTGGACCCAGAGGTGTTTATGACGAGGCAAAACGTTTTGCTGAAGCACTCACCATGGCATATCATCGCTACCACAATGTAAATACTAAAATCGTCAGGATATTCAATACCTATGGTCCAAGGATGAGACCAAACGATGGCAGGGCAATTCCAACATTTATTCCCCAGGCTTTAAAAAATGAGCCAATTACTGTTTTTGGTGATGGCGCTCAAACGAGAAGCTTTTGTTTTGTATCAGATCTGGTTGAAGGTCTTTACCGGCTGCTGATTTCCAACACCAATGATCCGGTAAATATTGGAAATCCTGTGGAGATGACAATTAAAGAAATGGCTGAAAATGTTATCCGGGTGACTAAAAGCAAAAGTGAAATTATTTATAAGGATCTTCCTGTGGACGATCCCAAAATTCGTCAACCCGACATCAGCCTGGCGAAAAAGCTACTCGACTGGGAACCTGTTGTAAGTTTCGATCAAGGACTGAAAAAAACTGTGGCGTGGTTCAAAACCCAAAAACTAAACTGAAATTGTGAAAACGAAAAAGATCGAAAATTCGCCAAAAATATTGGTCATCAGGTTAAGCTCAATGGGAGATGTCATTTTAACATCTCCCGCAATCCGGCTGATCAGGAAACGATTTCCCGGCTGCACCATTGATTTTGTAGTAAAAAAACAATTTTCAAGTCTGTTGAGCACGCACCCATTTATTAATAGTTTACTGATCTTTGATAAAAATAAAAACGGTAATCCACTAAAACAATTAAAACGTCAGATCAAGCGAAACAATTATGATATTATTTTTGATCTGCACAAAAATTTGCGTAGTTATTATTTGAGCACTAACAGTGGTGCGCAACAAATTTTCAGGTATAAAAAATTTGTACTACGCCGTTTGTTATTGGTCAAATTTAAAATCAACTTATTTAAACAACCGATTCCCATTTATCAGAGGTACTTAATTGCGCTAAGTCATCTGGGAATTATCGATGATAACCAGGGACTGGATCTTTACCTGGATGAAAATATTAAAAATAATATCAGCTCATTTTATGCTGATTTTTTTAAATCACCCGGTCAACAAATTCTTGGTGTCGCCCCTGGTGCAAGCTTTCCCACCAAACGCTGGACATCTGCTGGTTTTGAACAAGTGATTAACCATTTCCTGGAACAAAAAAACCTTTTAATTATATTGTTCGGAAATTCTGAAGACCGGGAACTTATTAAATCATTAAACATTAAAGTTTCTCCAAACATACTCAATGTGGCAGGAAGTATGTCAATTGCCGAAACAGCCGCTTTAATGAACCATTGCAATGTGGTTCTCACAAATGATACTGGTCTGATGCACATGGCTGCCGCGTTGAAAAAGAAAATAGTTGCAATTTTCGGCAGTACGACCAGGGAACTTGGCTTTTTCCCTGTATCTGGTGATAGTATCGTCATTGAAAATAAAAACGTACGCTGCCGACCATGTTCCCATGTTGGGAGAAAAAATTGTCCGAAAGAACATTTTAAATGTATGAAGGAAATTCAACCTGCTGAAATTATCAAAGCAATAAGCAGTTTTTTTGTGTGAAGAGAATTTAAATATATTTAAAAAGGTATTATAAATATGAACGAATCTCTTGTTTTGGATTCAAAAGAATTGGTCAAAACAATCGCGGAATACACCCTGGAAAAAAAAGCGGAAGATGTGGTCATTCTGGACTTAAAAAAGATTACCACTGTTACAGATTATTTCCTTATCTGTTCCGCTGATTCTGAACACCAGGTAAAAGCGATATCAGACAATATCATCGAAAAGCTAAAAGAAAAGAATATTAATATCTGGCGTACAGAAGGATTTGAATCATCCAATTGGGTCATTCTGGACCTGGTGGATATTGTAATTCACATATTTAAACCAGATGCCAGAGAATTTTACAGCCTTGAAAAACTTTGGGGTGACGCAGAAATTATGAAAGTGGAAGATAAATGAAGGACATCAAAGAAAATATTAAGGAAATAATTTTCCAGGCTTTGTCGCGACTTAACTATCAATTCGAAAAAAAGGATATTTTAATAGAGCGCACCCGCCTTGAAACCCACGGTGATTGGGCGACCAATATAGCGTTAAAATTAGCCTCCCAGGTCAAACAAAATCCAAGGCAGGTCGCGGAAAATATTATCAGCCGTCTAAAGTATGATTCCAGGTTAATCGAAAAAGTGGAAATTGCCGGTCCCGGATTCATTAATTTTTCTTTAGGCTGGGGTTATTATCGTGAAACAATTTACGATATTATCAAATCCGGTGAAAAATTCGGCACATCCGATTTTGGAAAAAATGAAAAGCTGCAAATTGAATTTGTCAGCGCCAATCCAACGGGTCCTTTAAATGTGGTTAGCGCGCGCGCTGCCACAATCGGCGATATTATGGTCAACCTTTATAATTTAATCGGCTACAAAGCCGACCGGGAATTCTATTTAAACGACGCGGGACGGCAGGTTCAACTCCTTGGTGAATCAGTCAGCAGCAGGTATATGGAACTTTTTGACAAGAAGGAGGACATTCCCAAAGAAGGTTATCATGGTGACTATATCAAAGATGTTGCCGCGAAAATCGCTGCCGAGTCGGGCGATAAATTCATCAATCTTCCAAAAGCGGATCGTGTCTGCCAGCTTGCTGATATTTCTTTGGAACTAATGATCAATTCCCAAAAAGAAATCATGAAAGAATATGGCGTAACTTTTCAAACATGGTTTCCTGAGAGCCAAATCAGAAACAAAAATGCCCATCTTGATGTTCTGCGAAAATTACAGGAAAAAGGTTACACCTACGAAGAAGAAGGTGCGGTTTGGTTTAAATCCAGTATGTTTGGAGACGAAAAAGACCGGGTATTGATTACCAGTGAAAATGAACCGACTTACTTCCTTGTTGACATCGCCTATCATATTACAAAATATGAACGTGGTTATCGGAAACTTTTTGACATTTGGGGACCTGATCATCATGGCTACATTCCACGAATGAAAGCAGCACTTGTGGCGCTGGGATATCCTGAAGAAAGTTTTAATGTAGAAATCGTGCAGCAAGTTAATTTGTTGCGCGGCGGTGAAGTCATGAAAATGTCCAAACGCGCGGGAAAAATTATTGAAATGAAAGAAGTCATCGATGAGGTTGGTGTGGACGCGGCGCGTTTCTTTTTTATTAACAGGAAAAGCAGCAGCCACCTCGATTTTGATATTGATCTGGCAAAAAAGCAATCTGACGAGAACCCGGTTTTCTACGTTCAGTATGCCCATGCCCGTATCGCCAACATTTTAAAATTCGCGGGAGAACAGGGATTACTGCCCGCCGAAAAAGTCAATTTAGATATGATTAAGGAAGAGGAAGAAAAGCAGCTAATAAATTGAGAAATGTACAATGAAATTATCGCATAATGGGCGAAAAACCCAAGTGATAAATGCTCTACTATCAAGAAAATTAATTAGCGCAGATTAGCGATATTGGGGATTAGAGTTTTTTTTGAAAAACTGATTAATAGATTAATTTATCTCTTTTTGATGGAAAGTCCAAAATCACTCATTAAATTTGAATTGATTTTTCAAATAATTAGGTTTGTCCGAAAATGAATGAAATTGACCCAATACTGTCATTTCGAGTCCGCCGCGGCGGTTCGAAAAATCTGGTAAACCAATAATTTATTGGAAAATACAGATTCCTCGGCTCCGCTCGGAATGACGGAAAAACTGACTTTTCGGATATACGCTAATTTAAATTTAAAATAAGGATTAAACATGAGCGTTTTAGTCGTTGGTTCAGTAGCTTTAGATTCAGTTGAAACTCCGCACGGGAAAGTTGATGACGCGTTAGGTGGTTCTGCTACTTTTTTCAGCGCTGCTGCCAGCCATTTTACTGATGTCAGCGTTGTTGCAGTTGTGGGAGATGATTTCCCATTTCAAGAGATAGAATTCCTTAAAAAACGCAGCGTGAATTTTGATGGTTTGGTTCAAAAACCCGGGAAAACATTTCGCTGGGGCGGGAAATATCTATCCGACATGAATCAGCGGGAAACACTCTTCACACATTTAAATGTGTTTGAAGAATTTGACCCTGAATTACCAGAAAAATATAAAAGTATTCCATATATTTTCTTGGCCAACATTCATCCTCAACTGCAATTGAAAGTATTGAATCAAATCCAAAATCCAAAACTTGTTGTTCTGGATACGATGAATTTCTGGATAGAAGGTACACCTGATGCCTTAATTGAAGTTCTGAAAAAAGTGAATATTTTAATTATTAATGATTCTGAAGTCAGGCTTTTATCAGGAGAAAACAATATCTTTAGCGGTGCTAAAAAAATTCTGGAAATGGGACCAAATATTTTGGTGGTTAAAAAAGGTGAACATGGGGCGCTTTTAATTTCCAATGGTTCCTACTTTTGGGCGCCGGCTTTTCCATTGGAAAAACTTCAGGATCCTACTGGCGCCGGGGACACTTTTGCCGGCGGATTTGTCGGGTATCTTGCCAAATCAGGTTATGTTTGCGATAAAAATTTGAGAAGAGCGGTTATTTATGGCAGTACCCTGGCTTCTTTTTGTGTTGAAAAATTCAGCCTGGACAGGCTCAAAGAAATCAACAAAAATGAAATTGATGAACGGTATCAACAATTCATTAATATGACAAAGGTTGAATAATGAAGGTTATCACTGATTTTATTCCCATTTCAACAAAAGGATTCAACGATATTATTGACATTACCCAGGATGTCGCGGTAACAATTCAGAAATCTTCCGTTGAATCGGGAACAATTACAGTCTTCGTTTCCGGCTCAACCGCCGGTATAACAACCATCGAATATGAGCCGGGACTTTTAAAAGACTTGCCCGAAGCATTTGAAAAACTGGCTCCGCAGAGAAAAGGTTATCATCATGACGCGACCTGGCATGACGGAAATGGTTTCTCCCACGTTCGCGCGGCAATGCTCGGCTGCTCACTGACTGTTCCGTTTAAAGATTCAAGATTACTACTCGGAACGTGGCAGCAAATTGTCGTGATTGATTTTGATAATCGTTCGCGAAATCGAGAAATCGTTGTGCAGATTATGGGTGAGTAATGACGTGCTCCCCATTTATTAGACATTAATTCGTATCCGATCACAAGGTAAAAATTAAGGCAATATCTTGAAACCGCTTTAGCGGTTTGATAAAAAATTTCTATAATGTACTCTGTGATCAGTAACGTTAATTCAATACCCATTTGTTATTATTAAAATTCCAATTTCACTTTTTAGAATGTTGATTGGACGTTCGACAATCAGCTATCATTAATACTATAATGATTAAAATAAAAGACATAAATTTTTCATACACCCCCGAAAAGACAGGTGATCATAAAGCAATTAACCTGCTAAGTCTCACAATTCGTGAAGGCGAGTTCATTGCACTCATGGGGCATAACAGCAGCGGAAAAACTACCCTTGCCCGGTGTTTAAATGGATTGTTATTCCCTCAATCCGGACATATTCTTGTTGATGAAATGGATACAAATCATCAAGATAATATCATTCCCATACGTAAAAAAGTGGGCATGGTATTTCAGAATCCGGACAATCAAATTGTATCCACTTCTGTGGAACGTGAAGTTGCCTTCGGATTAGAAAACCTTGGTGTGCCAACTGAAACAATTCACCAGGTTGTAGCGGCGATTTTAGATCGTTTCCAATTATCTGATTACCGGCGCCATCCCCCCCATCTCCTTTCCGGTGGTGAAAAACAACGACTTGCATTAGCATCGGTACTGGCGATGAACCCCAAATATTTAGTCCTTGACGA
>NBLI01000209.1 GCA_002084535.1 Candidatus Zhuqueibacterota bacterium 4572_119 | reverse complement strand
TAATAAATTGTGCCATCAACAATTATATTTATTGATTTCCTGGATAGTATCAACAATTACAATTTCAAGTGTGCGACATCTTGAATACTCCCATAACTGAGGTGTTACGGCAGATTGTAACATCTTTATTATTGTTTTTTTACGATGTAGGATATTTACAATTGTTGCACAATCTCCGGAAAAATACAAACAATCACAGTATGATTTTTGATAAAATAAGATTTTAAAAAATGTAATTGACAATACAATCATGCCAAAAGCTAGTACGACAAAGCCTACAGAATGGTACAAAACAACCGGATATTCATATAAACTGAATTGCTCTTTGAACATTTTGTAAACAAAAAAAATCCTGTAAATCTTGAAAATCTTGTTATCCCGTCAAAAAAAAATCATCTAAAAAATACTTGCATAATTCAAAAAAAATCGTTAATTGGAATACTCTTATAAATTTAACATCAACCAGGAAAACTAACTATGAACATACTCGGAATTTCAGCTTATTATCATGACAGCGCCGCATGTCTTGTCAAAGATGGAAACATTACAGCAGCGGCACAGGAAGAAAGATTTACCCGCAAAAAACACGATTTCAATTTCCCATTCAACGCGATTCAATATTGCCTGGATGAAGGAAAGATTACAGCAGAAGAATTGGATTATGTTGCTTTTTATGATAAGCCATTCATAAAATTTGAGCGTTTGTTAGAGAGTTATTTGAGCTATGCTCCTATCGGTATCAAATCATTCATTAAGGCGATGCCGATCTGGTTGAAGCAAAAATTGTGGACAAAAGAAATTTTAAAAAAGGATTTGGGATATGAAGGTCCGGTATTATTTCCCAGCCATCATGAGTCCCACGCGGCGTCTGCTTTCTTCCCATCGCCATTTCAGCATTCTGCTTTTCTGACAATCGACGGCGTAGGTGAATGGAACACAACAACCTTTGGCGTTGGCAAAGATAATGAAATTAAAATCCATGCTGATTTAAATTTCCCTCATTCGCTGGGTTTACTTTATTCCGCGTTTACTTATTACACTGGTTTCAAAGTGAATTCCGGGGAATATAAACTCATGGGACTGGCCCCTTATGGCGAGCCAAAATACGTGGACATCATTTTTGATAAACTGATCGATCTGAAGGAAGATGGATCGTTTAAAATGAATATGAAATATTTCAACTATTGTGTCGGGCTGACCATGACCAACCACAAATTTGACAGACTTTTTGGCGGTCCCGCAAGAAAACCGGAATCTAAAATCACCCAGCGGGAAATGGACCTCGCTCGTTCAATTCAGGAAGTAACAGAAGAAATAATATTACGTATGGCCCGTTTTGTTCATCAGCAAACAGGTGAGAAAAAACTGTGCCTCGCGGGTGGTGTCGCGCTTAACTGCGTCGCCAATGGCAGGATTTTACGTGAAGGTCCGTTTGAAGATATCTGGATTCAGCCCGCTGCCGGAGATGCTGGTGGCGCTGTAGGATCCGCGCTTTTTACCTGGCATCAATATTTAGGAAATGAAAGAAAAGCTGATGAAGTTAATGATTTTCAGCATTCTTCCTATCTGGGACCGGAATTTTCACCTTCAGAAATCGAATCTGATTTGAACGAATTTGGCGCTGTTTTTGAAAAAATGGAAACAAATAAAATTCCTGAATCAGTGGCAAAATTGATCAATTCAGAAAAAGTCGTCGGCTGGTTTCAGGGACGTATGGAATTTGGTCCCCGCGCGTTGGGCAGCCGCAGCATAATCGGTGACGCCCGGTCAACCGAAATGCAAAGTGTGATGAATTTGAAAATCAAGTATCGTGAATCTTTCCGTCCCTTCGCGCCATGTGTGCTGGCGGAAAATGTTTCCGATTATTTCGAGATAGACAGGGAAAGCCCGTATATGCTTCTGGTGGCACCGGTCCGTCGGGACAAAAGAGTTGAAACTAAATCAAATTTGGAAAACTTGCAGGGAATTGAAAAACTAAAGGTTCAGCGTTCTGTTGTTCCCGCCATCACCCATGTGGATTATTCGGCAAGGCTTCAAACCGCTGCTAAAAATAAAAACGGTTTATATTATGAAATGATCAAAAGTTTTTATGAGCTCACCGGTTGCCCTGTCATTATTAACACATCCTTCAATGTCCGGGGTGAGCCCATTGTTTGTACACCCAAAGATGCTTACATCTGTTTTATGCGTACGGAGATGGACTATTTAATTTTGGGCGATTATTTTTTAGACAAAAAGAAACAGCCTGACTTAAAATCGGATACTGACTGGCAGCAGGAATTCGAGCTCGACTAACAAACAGGTGTGGGTTAAGGTAGAGAAAAAGAATTGCTTGCTATTCTGCTTGTTAATGTTTTTCCGATACGCCGGTGCGCATCTGCGGCTGAATCCTGCTTATTCGCAGGAGGAATGCTGGAATCCCCTTATTGAATCAAAGGAATTAAAAATGAAAAATCAAGAAATCAGCAACAAACAACTTAGAACTTTTGGAATTGCACTATCAATATTCTTACTGATTTTCGGATCACTAAATTTCTTTTTCGGAAACCAGTTAATGTATTTATATTTATGGGTTGCGGCTGGATTGATTTAGCATGGATGAGTGTACTCTAAAAACCGCCAATTATAAATGCTTTAACTTCAATAAAATTAATTAGCTTGAATTGGCGAAATTCGCGGTTTGAGCCTTTATAGAATGAGGTCATGGATCATTTATGATTTCTTGCCACAAGTCTCCAAACCACAACCTGGTTTTAACCACCGATAAAAAATTATGTGTAAGTGTAGGATTTGGAGTAAGAGCAAGTGCTTTTTATACCAAACAGCTAAATTCAAATAAAACCATGAGCTCAAAATTATTCATTAATATTTTATCCAAACTATCACCGATTTCGATCCAGAACCCACTGTAACAAATATATTTTTAATGCGTAGCTAATTGTAAATTCAATACACAAAATTGTACCCGGAGGAACAATGAAATTAAAAAAACGCTGGCTCTTTGTAATAATAACTATTTCGCTGGTTGTCATCATAGCTCTTTTTGCTATAACTAAAAAATCTGGTAAGAGCAAAGACAATGGTCCGGCAACAATAAAAGTAGAAAGGCGAAACATTGAGGACAAAGCACTTGCTATTGGCACCATTGATCCCAGGAATGAAATCCAGGTCAAGTCGAAAATTTCTGGTGTGGTAAAGCAATTGTTTGTCGCGGCTGGTGATTTAATTGAGCAAGGCGAACCTATGGTCGAAATTCGCCCTGACCCGACGCCATTGGAATTAGCCCAGGCAAAAAGGAATTACGAATTAGAATTGGTCGCATTGGAAAACTCAAAGAATGAATATGAACGAACATCACTTCTAAAAGAAAAAGGTTTCACCTCTTCCAAAGATTTTGAAATTGCCAAAAACCAATTTGACCAGGCAAAAATCCGGACGGAAATGGCAAAAGAAAAACTGGCGCTGCTGGAAGAAGGAAAAATCAGCATTGCTGGCAAAGATATTGAGACAACCATTAAAGCTCCGGCGACAGGTTTTATTCTGGAAAGAATGACAGATGTTGGCGATCCCATCGTACCGCTGACCTCTTACCAGGCAGGCACTGTCTTATTTACTCTCGCGGATATGAAAAACCTGCTGTTTAAAGGAACAGTTGATGAAATTGATGTGGGAAAATTAAAAGAGGGCATGAGCGCTGAAATCCAGGTTGGGGCACTTCCCGGAAAGCCGGTTAAAGGCACGCTGGAAAAAATTTCATTAAAAGCCCTGAAACAAGATAACACAACGGTTTTTCCGGTAGAGATTTCCATCAAAATTGAACAAGGTCAGGTGCTACGTGCAGGTTATTCAGCGAATGCCAATATTATCATTATGAAAAAAGACAGCGTGCTGGCTATCCCGGAGAGAGTCGTAACTTTCAGAAACGATTCAGCATTTGTCCACATTCCTGATGGCGAAAATCGAAAGGAAAAATATATTGAAACCGGATTGAGTGATGCTTTATACATTGAGGTCGTTTCAGGATTAAAAGAAAATGAAGAGATATTGGAAAAAGAACTCAAAGAGATCAAATAATCACTATTGACATAGAATCCTAACAAAGAAATTCGTGTCAAATTTGAATAAAATTATTTTTTTATAAAACACCGAAAGGTTAAAGCAAAGGTAGCGACAAAATAAAACATAAAATTTGAAAAAAATTTTGTTCAAATTTCCTGTTTTATTTAACATACAGTTTTCAGTTTTTCTTTTCCTTTGCCTATGCCTTTGCCTTCGATGATTTAATAAAAGAACGATATTAACTGAAATCATTGAAGATTGAAAATCAATTCTGGTTTATCCAGGTTAGGGATAAAAACAATGAGATTTTTTACCACCATTGGAGAATTTTTACGCGACCTCCGAGCGCAAAAGTTGAGGACATTCCTCACTATTTTTGGAATTATCTGGGGAACTGTTGCCATCGTTGTGTTACTCGCGTTTGGCAATGGCTTCCAAAAACAAACCATGAAAACAATGCGCGGAATTGGCGAAGATATCATACTTTTATTCCCCGGACAGACTGCCAAAGCATTCGAAGGCATGGGGACTGACCGTTGGATTCGACTCAGGGAAGAAGACGCCTATTTAATTAAAAATGAAATTTCATTGGTCAAAGATGTAAGCCCTGAATATTCCACCTGGAGCACAGCGCTTCGTGTTGAAACAAGAACCCGCACACCAAATATCACAGGGATTATCCCGGTTTACGCGGATATGAGAAACATCATTCCGCAAAAAGGAAGCCGCTTTATCAATGAAATTGACATGAAATTAAAACGCAGGGTTGTATTTTTAGGCAATGAACTGGCTGATTACCTTTTCGCTGGTGAAAATCCTGTCGGGAAATATATTTATGTTGGTCATACACCATTTATCGTCATTGGAATAATGCAGCCAAAAGAACAAGACTCATCATACAATTCGCGTGATAAAGACCGAGCTTTTATTCCAACTTCAACTTTTACAGCCTTGTTCGGACATCGTTATGTCAATAATATTGTAATCACTTCTACTCACCCAAATGTTTCCCCTTTGGTAAAAACGAAAATCTATGAAGTATTGGGAAAAAAATATCGCTTTGATCCCACAGACGAGGAAGCGTTGAGTATCTGGGATACCCATGAATTTCAAACGATGGTGCTGGGAATTTTTATTGGCATCAATACTTTTATGGCAATCATTGGTGCTTTTACATTAACAGTTGGCGGAGTTGGCGTGGCAAATATTATGTACGTGGTTGTTCAGGAACGGACAAAAGAAATTGGAATAAAAAGATCGGTTGGCGCTAAAAAAAGACATATTTTAGGGCAATTCTTTTTAGAAACATTTTTCATAATTTTTATCGGCGCCTTTATTGGAGCAATTATTTCGATCTTGCTCATTTTCCTGGTATCCATGCTGCCTATCGATGAATTTGTCGGAACACCGACTTTGTCCCCATGGGTTGCGCTGATCGCGATTAGCATTCTGGGAGCTATTGGATTTTTGGCAGGATTTTTTCCAGCGCGTAAAGCAGCAAATTTGGATGTAATTGATTGCCTGAGGTGGTGACACTTTAAAATTAATTCCTTTAATCAATGAGTCAATTCTAAAAAGGTAAAAACCAGGTATTTTTCAATCAGAATAAAAGCTGTTTATATTGAAGTTATAGCACCATAATTTATGAAAAATCTTAAAATACCTGGTTTTTAGAATGGACTCATCAATTCAAATTCACAACCTGAAAATAATCATGCTGAGGCGATTCTTCTGTGATAAAAAAAATATTATTGATATTATGCCTGGTTTTAACTTCACGTGAATTCAGTTTCGCCCAGGTTTATATTAACCAGGTACAAGTAAACGAATATCAGTTTAATGATACCACGTTTTTCAATTTAGACAGCATTAAGATTTCTGGAAATAAAAAAACAAAAGCTGTTGTTATTTTGCGAGAGCTTCTCTTTTCAAAAAATGAACCGGTATCCATAAAGCAAATCATCGCCGCTCAAAAGCGCGTCCAAAGCCTTGATTTATTCACCAGGGTTCGATTTGAGATCGTATCAGAAAAGGAAAGTTGTTTGCTAAATATTTTTGTGAATGAACGGTGGTACATTGTAATATACCCTACTTTTTACCAAAATGAAAACAGCTTGGAAAAAATTTCTTATGGCTTGTCTCTGCGGCATTATAATTTTTTAGGAAAAAATATTTATCTTAAGCTCAAAACTGTTCACGGGTATAATCCATCACATAGAGTTATATTTAATAATCCCTGGTTTATGAAAAAACTTAAACTCTACGCGAATCTTAAATTATACAAAAGAATTGTTAAAAGTAAAAGCCCGGAGCTAAGAGAATTCGAGGACGTTAGAATTGGTATTAGCAGTTCAGTAGGTAAAAGGTTTGGACACTTCACCTTTGGTGGAGTTTGAAATCATATATGAAGATTGCCGGTCATAATAAGATGACAAACTATCATCAATTGGGTATCGATGTGCGCCGGTTCATCCCGGTAACCCGAAAGATAACCCTGGCTTTAAGGACTGCATCTTTACTATCATCACCTGAAATTCCAATTTACGACAGAGCCTATCTGGGTTACGAAGAAAGAATTCGGGGCAGATTTTACAATATTTTTGAAGGCGAAAACCTTGTGCTGGGCAATACAGAAATTCGCTTTCCACTGATAAAAATCCGTTATTTTAATTTTCCCATTATACCCAGATTTAAACGGTACACCAGTAATTTGAAACTTGGATTAAGTGGCGCTGTTTTTTTTGACACCGGCGCTATTTGGTTCCACAATCAAAAAATATCCCGCTATAGTTTTAAATCAGGTTTTGGAGCTGGATTGCATCTTCATCTGCCCTACATCGACCTCTTGCGTCTGGAATGTGGCATCACTCCCCAATGGGATGTGCAGGGAATTGTTGATGTGGATTTAGCGTTTTAGGTGGATTTTCTGGATCCATTTTTTGTCGTTTTTCAGTCAGATCAATTGTATATTTTTAATGCGGAAAATGGAGAGATGGAGTATTGGATTAATGGGGTTGATAAAATTAAATATCGGCAACTGAACGAAAATGTATATAGTTCTGCAAGACATGTATGGCAGGTAGTTTTTGTTCAAAATATTTTGCGGTTTTAGAGAGCACTCAAACATAGTTAGCAAATAGAAAAGGATTTTAAAAATGCCATTTTGGATGTTGATCGGTGATTTTATCAATGATCTGAGAAGCAATAAAACGAGGGTCTTCCTGACAACCTTTGCTATTATCTGGGGTACCATCGCCATTGTATTATTGATGGCTTTTGGCAGAGGCTTTAAATATCGAATTGTTTCCAGTATGATGAATGCCGGGAATCAAATAATCCGTGTCTATGGCGGACAAACAAGCTTAAAGTACCAGGGGCTGCCAGTGGGACGCAGGATCAGATTTACAACTGAAGACGCAAACGTACTGAAACAAAGTATTCCCCAAATCCAGGAAGTTTCACCAAGTTATGGTAGATGGGGTGTTCGGCTGAAGTATAATGAAAATAAAGCGTCAACTTACTGCGAAGGAGTCCAGCCGAATTTTGAAGTTCTGCGCACAATGTACCCAAAAGCCGGGGGCAGATTTTTGAACGCTCTCGATGAAAGGGACAAACGGCGGTCGATTTTTCTTGGTTCGGAAATTACCAGGGAACTATTTGGACAGGAAGACCCAATCGGCAAAATCCTGACTCTGGATGGGATCCCTTTCAAAGTAGTTGGTATCATGCAGAAAAAAACGCAAATGGGAATGAGTAACGGACCTGATGACCGCCGCGCTGTCATTCCTTTCTCTACCTTTGAATCTGTTTACGGGCACAGGTACCTAAGAATGATCACTGTGCGTCCCAATAATATTACTGATAATGAATTGATAAAATCAGAAATATATCGTGTCCTTGGTAGAAAACTCCGTTTTGATTCAGCCGATGATAACGCGTTAGGCATGTGGGATTTTGTAACCAATATTCAGGAGATGAGCAAAGTCTTCACCGGCATTGAAATTTTTCTCGGCATCATTGGCGCGCTTACGCTTCTCGTCGCCGGTGTTGGTGTAGCAAATATAATGTATGTAGTAGTAAAGGAACGCACCCGGGAAATTGGAATCAAATTAGCTATTGGCGCGAAAGTCAGGCACATCGTCGCGCAATTTATTTTTGAATCTTCCTTGATTGCTTTAATGGGTGGAGGTTTTGGGATAATTTTTTCGACAATTATTGTTATCGCCGCCAGGAACCTCATTCCCACTGACAATGAAAGTCTGGCTTATCTGGGATCACCTCAAATATCCGGCGCCGTTCTATTTACTGTTTCGATAATACTCGGGTCCATTGGAGTAATTGCGGGTGTCTTTCCGGCACGGAAAGCAGCAAAAATGAATCCGGTTGAATGTTTGCGGTATGAGTAAAAGCAAGGTTAAAATTGAGGTTGAGGAAGAAGTATTGATTTAAAATGTTTTGGAGTACCACAACTGCGTTGCGTTGAAGTAATGCAGTTATTTCACTTCAGGTAACTAATTTTTTGGTGTATTCAATTTTACGTTTAAATCCTTTAGCAACGAACTGTCCTGCCGGGCTGCTCTCAACTGCTTCAAATCTACTATGGAAGAATCTTCGCTGTAAAGATAGGCATTGGCGTCAACGAATGTTCGCATCAAATCACGGTCAACATTGCTGCGGTATTCATAAATTCGGTTGCGCCGGTTAGTCGCGCTCATTTCAATTAAAACACCAAATAAATTAAATTCATTTCTGGGAGAGACAATTCGCCTGGAAACCAATCCTTTTTTTACCATTCCTTCCATTAATTTATTTAAATCAACAAACGTGGTATTCATTGTCGTATCGAGGCAGGAATAAATTGTTGTATCCATAACGTTTTCTTTTGCCCAGAGTACCTCCAATATGTCATATTCTTTTCTGGTTGGTACAACATAATTTCGTAATGGTAAAGGGTTATAAAACGGTTTATCAGGAACGACAAGAGGTGTAATGGGAAAATTGGGTTTGGTAACAGATTCCCTAAATGGTGATTCATATTTATAAGCTTCAGGTCTGTTCATCGCGTCAAAATTTGTTGTTTCCTCCGGTCGTTCTTTGCGGTATCGGCTGCCAACATCAAAATGTAAACTTCTTGTTTTTTCGCTCAATGTGGGAAGTTGCGGCATGGTTGGTTGTCTGTCAACGTTTTTGGTTTTTAGAACAATTGAGCCGCTTGCTCTATTTTCCGCTTTTAACGAATCATTTTTAGTTTTAGTAGTATCAACCTGCTGGCTGAAAAGATTGCCAATTGCCAGTACAAGTACAAAATAAAAAGCGAGAATCAATTTCATGAATTAAGCCTGTAAGAATTAATGATATTAGAATGAATTAAACCAATATTTCTGAACCCTTTTAAAAAGAATTGAATCAAATAGAAAGAATAAACAATAATATAAACAATTATCTTACTTTTAGACTTTGAACTAATTGATTTTGTTTCAAATTATCGCTAAAAAGTGAAATAATTTATTTTGATGATCTGGAAACAAAAAAGAAAAGAAACAAGTAATATAATCTAATCAAAAAGGTACGATTAAAATGGACATGGAAATTACTTTTCCGGGTGGGAAAAAAGTTGACGCTGCATTTAAAGGTTTTACTATTAAAACAGATCAGCCGGTTTTCGGTGGAGGTGAAAATTCAGCGCCGGCACCGTTTGATTATTTTTTAGCATCGATCGGAACGTGTGCCGGTATTTATGTTGTCAGTTTCTGTCAGCAAAGAAATATTCCGACTGAAGGCGTAAAAATTGTGCAGAAAATTTTGCCTGATGCCACAGGCAGAGGAATTGGAACAATCGCGCTGGAAATTCAGGTTCCCTCTGATTTTCCTGAACAATATAAAAGCGCTGTTATCAAGAGCGCCGAGCTTTGTGCTGTAAAAAAATATATGCACAATCCACCGGAATTTGATATTTATACAAAAGTAACAAATTAAAATAATACAACGGGTTGAGTCATCTGAAATTGATGAATGAAATTTCTCTAAAAAGGTAAAAATTAGGTATTTTCCAATCAAAACAAAAACTGTTTATATTGAAGTTATAGCACCATAATTTATGAAAAATCTTAAAATACCTGGTTTTTTTTATGGACTCATAGATAGTATCAACAATTACAATTTCAAGTGTGCGACATCTTAAATACTCCCATAACTGAGGCGTTACCAGCGCTTGAATAAAAACTATAAACAATGTCATTTCAGGTCCTCCGCAGCGGATTGAGAAATCTTTTATATCTCGATAAATTAATGGCTAATCATATTTCTCTCCCGCAAAGTGGGATCGTAACTACAAAAATAAGAGTTTTCGCACGGACACTAAGTAACTATAATTCTTTACCTCACAGAACTATTAATGGAGATGAAGCTGAATGCTAAAAGCTGTTCTTTTTGACCTCGATAACACGCTGATTCTTTTCCATGAAGAAGAATTTTTTAAAACCTATTCCCAAAAGCTCTACCTTTCTTTTACCGATATTTTAACACCTCAGGACTTTTTCACCAAATTGATGTATTCCACTCAAAAAATGATTGAGAATAACGGTGATTTATCCAATGCCGATCGCTTTATTGAACATTTTGCTGAAGGCATGAATACTCCCTCAAAAAAACTATGGGAGCGCTTTGAAAAATTTTACCACACAGAATTCGAAGAATTTCAATATCTGATGCAGCCCATTGACAAGACTCGTGACGTTATTTTGAATATAAAAAAGAAAGGCTTAAAAACAGTTATCGCCACCAATCCCATGTTCCCAACCCATGTTCAGCACATCCGCTTGGGCTGGGCAGGTCTCAAAAACATCTCGTTTGATTTGATTACCAGCGCTGAAAACTTCAATTACTGTAAACCCAATCTTGATTATTACCTGGAAATCTGTTCCCAAATAAATGAAAAACCGGAAGATTGTCTCATGGTCGGCAATGATCCTTATAATGACATCATTGCCTCAAAGACCGGAATGAAAACTTACCTGACAACTGACGCGGAACATCTGTCATTCGAGCTAAGCCGCAAACTGGCAATGAAGATGAATCAGCAAACTCCTGAAAGTAATTTTGAGGGGAAATTGTCTGGGATTATTGAAGTGATCGAGCAGCTTGTGTAATTTGTTAGGAAATTACTGCTTTTCTCTAATCCGAATAGTGCAATAGAAATTGTAATATTGCCACGAATGCATGAATTTACAAACAATTTAAGGAAGATTAGAATTCAAGAGTTATAAGAAAGAATGAGCTCACCCAACAGGTGAAATTTGCAATGAGTCATAATGGTTTGTATTTTTTAAAGCTGGACGCTGATTGCTGAATACTGATCACTCAATTTAGGTTATTGTTAAACTTAAAGTAGCAAAAAGTACAATCCTAAAGATGAACTACAATTACTTAATGAATTAAAAGCAACCAAAATGAAGGAAAGTTGGTAATACCTCAGTTACTGGTGGCAGACAGAGATGTCGTACACTTCAACTAAATAATAAATTGTGC
>NBLI01000208.1 GCA_002084535.1 Candidatus Zhuqueibacterota bacterium 4572_119 | reverse complement strand
TCTGCCAGTTGTATCGCAATCCCGGATCAAATAAACGCGGTCGGGGTGTAATTCGGGTGGAGCGCTTGCTTTTTGGGTTGATGCGGGCGTAATTTCCAAATTGAAGCCCGGTATAAATTGTAAAATCCTCAGGATCGATCTGTACGTACATACCGTCGCCGCCGTAAACCCTTTCCCAGGGCGGCGATTTTAATGGTTTGGAAAGACTGGATCCTTTGAAAACACCATTATCCTGTAAACCCCCGTAAATATTGTATGGCTGCGCCATGTCAACATTGACAGAGTAGAATTGCCCGTTGGGGACATAGTTCAATTTCCACCAGCTTTTCCCGCCATTGTAGGTAATGTTTAATCCGCCGTCATTTCCGTCAATCATGTGATCCGGGAAATTCGGATCAATCCAGAAAGCCTGGTGATCGCCGTGGACACCTTTTCCTCCGAGGTAGCAGAAGTTCTTTCCTCCGTCGTCAGAAGTAAGTAATGGAACACCTAAAATGTATATTTTATCAGCATTATCCGGAGCAACCCGGATTTCTCCGAAGTAATATCCATAAGTGCTATAAAAACTATCTATATAATCTTCATTTGTTTTTGTCCAGGTAGCCCCGCCGTTTTCGCTGCGGTAAACTTCGCCGCCAATGATGGTTTTATCAAACGCATGGGGATTGTTCTTTTTTATAAAATTGATCAAGTCTTCAACGGTAATTTCATTATCAGTTAGTTTGTCCCTGATTATTTTAGCAGTATAGTCGGAGTGAAAGCCAAAACGTCTGAGGAAACCGCTTAAGTCATCATCTGTGAGTCCGAGAATGTCCTTTTTCTCCATTGTCATTAATTTTCTGGCGGTAATTTCCGCGTCTTCTTTTTGTTCTTCTTCGGGACGCAGCGCCTGATTATCGACAAGCGCGTATACGATTTCCGGGTTTTCCGGGAAAATAGCCAGCCCGATTCTTCCAACATGTTCCCCTTGCGGGAATCCCCCATTGAGCAAAGTCCATGAATCGCCGCTATCTATACTTTTGTAAATCCCGCTTGAAGTTCCGCCTTCAACAAGATTCCATGCTTTGCGGTCTTTTTCCCAGGCAGCGCCGTACAGTATGTCAGGATTTTTAGGATTGATTACCAAATCTATAAAGCCGGTTCTGGAGTTGATAAAGAGAATGTTCTCCCATGTTTTTCCGCCGTCTTTAGTCCGGTAAATTCCGCGTTCCTCATTTTCTGTGTAAAGGTGTCCCAAAGCAGCGACGTAAACAATGTCCGAATTTTTCGGGTGAATGATGATTCTGCCGATATGGTGGGAATCACTCAAGCCCATAAAACGCCAGGTTTTCCCGCCGTCAGTTGTTTTATAGATTCCGGTGCCGGCATAGGAGCTTCTGCTTGAATTGTTTTCTCCTGTACCAACCCAGATGATGTTCGGATTTTTGGGATCAATGGCAATATCGCCGATGGTGATGGCGTTTTGGTTATCAAAAAGTGGTTCGAAATTCATACCAATGCTGTTCGTCCGCCAGAGTCCGCCAGTGGCATAAGCAACAAAAAAGGTATATGGATCAGTGGGATGAGGCTCAATATCAACAGCGCGTCCGCTCATGACAACTGGTCCGACGCAGCGGAATGGCAGGTTTTGAAACAGAGAGGATTTTGCCATTTCCTGTCTCCTCTGTTCAAATGCTATTTGACGCTCAGATGGGGTAGAGGCTTTCTCTTGAGCGTAAATGTTTACGATTAAGATAAGAGAAAAAATCAGTACTACTGTTAATATTTTTCTCATTTGGTTTCTCCTGATTGGTTGAAGGTTTAATTTTTATCGTGATTAAAAGATATTTAACCGCGGATCGCGCAGTGAAGTTTTTTTCTTTAAAGTTATTCACCAATTTCTTTATTCAATTTTTTAATAACAAGAATATGAAATTAATTAATAGCCCTACTCCTAAATTTGATATTTTTGAATAGTGCCAGTGAATCGCTAAAAAACGAATCTGAATTTATGTGAGATACTTTTTTTTTGAATCATGAGATTCCAGTATCCGCCAAAAATCAGTGGAACTGGAATGACGCAACATAACTAATTGTATTTTAAACTAATAGTTAATTGCTAAAAGCTGTTTCAAGTTTCTTGATAGTTTAAAAGTTGAGCCTGGTCAATTTTTTATTAGAATTCTGGAGCATGGTGATTGTTCAAATTTGAAGCAGCAACACAATTCATTGTGGTGGAAAAAAATGAACAAAAAGCCGCTATTTAACCGCTTCAGCGGTTTCAAGATATTACTTTAATTTCAACCCTGTGATCGGATACCATTTATCTGAAAAGAGAACCCAATCATTTTTATAATTTACCCAAATTAATTTTTCTCCGCGTCCTCGGCGATCTCCGTGGTTAAAATAAATTTATAACCGTTCAATTCTGATATTTAATCCCCACCACAAATCCTCTACCCGGCGAATAAACACCTGATCCATGTTCTTTGTAAGTCTCATCCAGAATATTTTCCAGAATAAAATTAAAAACAAAATGAGAACGGATGTTAATCGAGCTTCTCAAATTCAATGTTTTCCAGCCGGGTGTACCGCCTTCGGGAATACGGCTGTCATCCATGTCGCGGGTTGACAGCCGATGCTGTTTTGTTGCTGCGCGGAAAAATAAATCGAATTTTAAATTTTCTTTTGGCTTGCAGCGAATCGACCCCATGCCCATCAGCGGAGGAATTCGGCTCATAGGTTCGTTAAATGTTTGGTTTTGTCCAAAAGTCCAAAACACGAATCCAGTTAAACTCCACATATCACTTATTTTGAATATAGTTGAAAATTCCCAGCCTGCGATGTAAGCTTTAGCCGCGTTTCGTTTTTGGTAAATATCAACTTCATCCTCGTCCCTGATGCCATTTCCATTTTCATCATAAAAACTAAGTCCGTTAAAACTTCCTTTATACCTGTCAATTAAATCCACTAACTTGTTATAGAACATAAAAAACGAACCATACAACTTGTCGTGATTTATTTTTATACCGGCTTCAAAATTATGACTTTTCTCAGGTGATAAGCCAGGACTTGGCGCGTCAACACCCGCGTTGGAAACTTTGAGAACAATTGTGTCATTAAAATTGGGCGCGCGGAAACCTTTGGCGTATGTTCCGACAAAATTCAACCAGTTTAGCGGACGGTAGCTGAAGCCGACAGATCCGGTAAATTCGCCATATCGGTCATCAAAATCCCCGAAGTCAACATCAAATGGTGTGCTAATTGTAAAGTGGCTCCAGCGTAAACCAATGGTAAGGTCTGTCTTTTGATTCATAATAAAATGGTCATTTAAAAATAAACCGGTCGAACTGTAAACCGAACCGTTGGGAAAGCTCGGTCTTATATTTTCTGAAAAGCCATTTTCTTCCCTGACGCGGTTGCTATTAATTTTATCAACATAAAATTCATAACCCCAGCTAATAACATTTCGGGATCGAAAAATCGAATTAATTTGAAGGTAGGAGCCAAGCGTGGTCAGAACATTTCGGTTTTTTGTTATCGCTTCATTTCCTGATTTTACCAGTGTTGTGCCCTCTTCTTCAAATTGCGCGGAAAGATTAAGTTTGAAAGAACTGAGCCAACTCGTGGAGTTTAAATTAGAGCGTAACGTGAGTCCTGCCAGATAACGGTTTTGTGGATCATAAATATAGGTTTCGTATTTGCCGGTAACATATTTATCATAGCGGGGAACCTCTTCCTGGTTGACAGCCATTAAATCCAAATCCAGATAAGTATCCTGATTCAGTTTGATACCGATCCTAAAATCTCCGTCCAGTTCTTTATAGCCGGTTGGTTTTTGTTCCCCGATTTCTCCCCCCGCTTTGAGGTCGCCAAAATTCTTTTTTGCAATGAATCCGGCAAAAGTGATATTGTTAAATTTCTTAAATAACATTCCATTCAGAATGATTGATTGATCGGCGCTGCCATATCGGGAAGAAAATGATGAGGAAAATGGCATATCGGAAGCATCATCCGAGTCCAGCGAAGAGGGGATCATATTTACGACTCCACCAATCGCATCCGAGCCGTACATTACCGAGCTTGGTCCTTTAATTACCTCGATCCGTTCCAGCAATTCGACATTAATTGTATTCATGTATTGATTAGCGCCAAAGCGGAAGGTGGGTTTGTTTAACCTGATCCCATTATAAAGTAATAGCACATTTTTACCAATCATTCCCCGGATTATCGGGGAACCATGTCCGGCAGTTGTTTTTTGCACAAGTACGCCCGGCAATTCCCGCAAAGCGTCTGCCGTATTTGGTGAGGTCCTGATGGAAATTTTTTCAGTAGTCGCGACTGCCACATCATTTTGGCTTTTAAAGATATTTTCATTACGCCTGTTAGCGGTGAAAATTATTTCATTTAAAGAAATTGCTCGTGGCGACAACTGGATGTGAAGTTTGTTTTTGTTTCCTTTTTGAATTTCTACCTGGATTCGTTTTTTTTTATAGCCGATATGATTGACGATTAATTCCTGTTTCCCTTCGGGTACATTTTGCAAAAAGAAATATCCGCTGCTATCGGAAATTGTCCCTTTGCCCAGAGAGTTAAAATAGATATTCACATTTGCAATGGGCGATTTGGTTATATTATCAATAATGATTCCCTCGACTTGAGGCGTCTCTCTGGCAAAACTAACAGTTGATAGCATCAAAATAATAAATAGAATAAATTTAGTTAATCGCGATCTACACAACCTTCTATCTCTCATTCAAATTTTTCCTGTTGTTTATTTATACCGACGTAACACCACATCTCATAAATCAGGGTTCAAGATGTGGAGAGCTTGAAATTTTTATGAGTCTATTTTAAAAACCAGGTATTTTCAGATTTTTCAAAAATTATGGTGCTATAACTTCAATATAAACAGTTTTTGTTTTGATTGAAAAATACCTAATTTTTACCTTTTTAGAGTTGACTCTTTTTTATAAGCTTAATTTTTAAACCGAATAGCCAATAATTGTAATTAATATATTGATTTAGCTATGAGTGCGTAATTGCATTGCAACATGAAGTAACGCGATTACTTCAATCCAAATGTACTGATAAATTATTTTTCTTGCTTTTCCTTTTTTTCCCAATCGGAAGTCAATGGTTCTGTAACCGGAAAAACATCAAAGTTAGCTTTTGCAACAGATTTTTTAAATTCTGTTACGTCGGTTTCAAACAGATGATTCAATTTTTTTAACGCGATATCCAGTTCATTTTTTGCCTGGTCGAGATATTTTAATTGGCTCTCAGTTGGTTTATCGAAAGATGAATAAAGTGATCCCATCACAGAACGAAGCGCGCGGTACGCGTTTTTTTCACGCGTGATTCCCTGCTTTTCCGATTGGGAAACAAATAGCCCTGTAACTTTTTTAATCTTCTTTTTGAGTTCTTTACCAGCTTTTATCAGTTCTTTAGCAGAATCGCTGTTGTCTTCTTTCAACCTTTCCATTATTGTATCAATCGCCCGGTTGGTTTTCCTGATTTGTTTAACAGCTTCCGCCACAACTTCAATATATTTACCAACTTGAATAATGCTTTCATTTTTTTCTGTCTGTTCTTCAAGAGCAACCGGCGCGCGGGGATCTGTGAGTACATCAACAAAGGTGCTGCACTCAAGTTCATTAAACACTATTTTTATTTTATATTTTCCGGGAAATTCCAGAAAATTCTATTTAATCCTCCTTTGACCGGATTTTCCAGTTTGCGCACAAGCTTGTCAGATGCACTATATATTTCAATGTTTACATTCTTCTTTTTCTTTACTTTACCATTATTTACATTTTCAGCCTTTTCAGTATCTACCTTCTTTTCTTTATTAAGCTGGTCAGGATTCAGATAATAGGTGATCAAAGCGCCGTAGGCACGATTTTCTCCCTGAAATATCGCGTCTGCCGGGAAGTGGTAACCTGCCACTGCTTTGATGTGATGCTGATACGCTGCGACCACTTCAAAAACATGAAGCTGCTTTGCCAGCAATTTTTCAGAAATAGATCGAAGCGGGCGCACATCGTCGAGAACAAAAGCCGCGCGTCCATGAGTTCCGATTATCAGGTCATGGTCCCTGGGATGGACGATCAAAGCTCTCACCGGTACAGTTGGCACACCGTGCTTCCATTTCATCCAGTTTTTGCCATCATTAAAACTAATGAATAAACCAAATTCAGTCCCCAGGTAAAGCAGCTCTTTTTTTACCGGGTCCTGTTCAATCACATGAGCAAAACCCCACTCCTCAGGTGCGCCTGCGTCAGCTAAACTGATGGGATTATTTTTTGTAAGAGACTTCCACTTTTTACCGTAATTTTCTGTTTTGTAAATATAGGTTGTCCAGTTGCTGCGACGGTGATCTTCGAAAACCGCGTAGCAGGTGCTGCCAGCGAACTTTGATGCTTCGATGTGGGGACACCAGGTGTTGTCAGGTAATTTGGGAATTCTTCCTGTAACATTTGTCCATGTTTTTCCACCATCGCGGGTGATTTGTACCTGCCCGTCATCAGTGCCAACCCAGATAACATTGCGGTCCCTGGGGCTGGGAGCGATGGTTACGATAGAGGTATGATTTTCAGCATTAGTAACATCATACGTGAGACCTCCGCTCTTCTCCTGTTTTTG
>NBLI01000015.1 GCA_002084535.1 Candidatus Zhuqueibacterota bacterium 4572_119 | reverse complement strand
TCACCGCGTTTACCCAGGCGCCGCCTTCACCTGAAGGTCCTACTGGACCAGCCGGACCTTCAGGTCCTTCGCACGCGAAAATAATTACTACAGCAATAAGAATTAGAAAAATATAAAACTTTTTTTGACATACTTTCTTCTGACCCATTCTTTAATCTCCTTATTTCATGAGAACACTTTGCTATATTGTTTATTATGAAGTTATGCTTTTTTTGCCATTTATGTTAGAATTACTTCCTCTTTTTTAAACATCCTCCCTTGCCCTCCTTCAAAGGAGGGGATTAGCTGAACAAGCGGTCGGATTGTAAAAAGCAAGCAAACAAAACTAAAAATAAAACCGAGAGACTTCTTTGATTAATTTATATCTGTTTTGAAACATGAATTTATAAAGCCATTCTTAAAGCGCCTATTTTGTATTTTCTTATAGCGAAAAATTCATCGCGTACAACACATTCGCGAATACAACTAAATGACGATATTGATATTCATAATATTTGGAGGAAGCCATAACATAGTCAAAAGCCTTAAAGGTATAGGCAGCGCCCAGGTCAATCACAATATTTCCGGTTTTGTAACCAACACCTCCGGTTAGTGAGTTCACATTCACAGGATCTTCATCCACATCAAAATCCGGGATTCTTTCACTCAAAAATCCTCCACGTATCAACAAACCAGATCCATATTCAAAACCGATCCGGTAAGAGCCGCCGCTTTCCAGGTAATATAATTCATCGCCATCGATCTCCACATCTTCCCAGGGACGGTTTTGATATTCAGCGGCAAGCAGCAAATCGCTGCCCATTCGATAAGCAATACCAATACTGTACCGACTTGGAAATTCCCATCGTTCATCCGCCAGATCGCTTTCATAAGTGATTTGCCCATCCGTTTTTTCTGTGGTTTTTCCTTCCTCTAATTTGTATTTATGACTGGTTAAGTAAGCAATACCTAATGATAAATTATTTGTTAATTGCGCGATACATCCCAACTGCATAAAATGGGTACCTGCCACATCATATTCGGATTCTTTTTCGTATTTATTTGTTGCATAAGCAGATTTGACAGTTGCTTCACTTTCAAATTTGTATCCTGAAAGCATCGGAATATTGTAGGAAACACCAAAAGATAAATTATCAGAGAATGATGTACCGAATCCAAATGAAAGCACATTTATCAATCCCTTTATCTTGTCAGTTTCTTCAAATTTCGCGTCGAAGCTATCCGTGCCCTCAATATTCACTTTTGAAGCGAAGTCATAAAATGTTCTGTAGCCCACCGCTCCCACTAATTTGTTTTTAAAATTTGCCAGATTAATCGGGAAAGCAACTCCAGCATTTAAAAATTTGGGGTTGATGCCATATTTATATTCATAATTTTTATAATTCTGGATGTCTTTATAATAATCTTCTTCCATTGAAGATGTCCCCAAAACAGTCATACGCCCACCAATAATAACTTGTGCCTGCGATAGCAATCCCAATCCACCTGGATTTCCCAACAGCGCCTCTGCTCCATAATTCGTTGCAGTATAAACACCGCCCATTGAATAAGCGCGTGAACCGCCCAATAGCGGTGATTCCAATTGAGCCCAGGATACCTGGCTTAGTAAAAATAGTGTAAAGAGAATAAACACAAAGTATTTTGCTTTCATTGCGTTCTCCATTTTTTATTAAAATTAATATATTGAATAGTGCCTGATATTCGCCAAAAAACGAATCTGATTTATGTGAGAAACTTTTTTTTAAATCATGAGATTCCAGTATCCGCCAAAAATCGGTGGACCTGGAACGACACAACATAACTAATTGTATTTTAAGCTAATAGCTAACTGCTAATTGCTAATAGCTGTTTCAAGTTTCTTGAAAGTTTAAATATAAAACTGACTCAAACAATATCAGCAAATGATGACTTTTGAAAAATTACTAAATAGTTATTACAATAAACTTCATAGACTTGTATGGCTATTTTTTGGGTAACTATTCAGGCGTCCATGAAATACAAAAGGTCAGCATCAAAGAGAAATAGTGGCAAAAAATATGGAGGTTCCTGCGTCCGTATGAATGATAGTGCGGTGCTGAACAGTATTTTTTTTGATAAAATAATCTTGATTATGGATCGCGGCAACAGTAGGACATAATTAATCATCAATTTTATAAGTGAAATTTTGATTAATTAAATTTTTGAGACCGGAAGAGAATCAGGTGGTTTTAATTCTGAAGGATGATCACAATGCGATTGTTCAATTAAATTAACTTAATGATTTTATTTTTGAAAGTCAAGAAAAATATTACCTTGTTGGTAACGCCTCATTTATGGGAGTATTCAAGAAAACGCTTATAAAAGAGGTTTTATCCTTATTGTTCCTTATTGAAAATAAATTCTTCCCCATAAAAATTTTGTTGAGTTCTTATTCTAATTTTCGTATATTCACAAATTCAAAATATTTGAAAAAACAATATATTATTCGGAGGAAAATTATGGATAAAGCTGCCGAAGCGGGCAGAAAAGGACAGGATGTCCGTTCAGACTGCTGGATAAAAATCACTCCAAAAAACACAGGGGGAATTCAGTTAAACTCAAACAGCAAAGTTGGAGCATTGTTTGGAAAATCTATTGAAAAATTGGTGAGAGACGGACTGGATTTTTTCGGCATTATAAATGCCAGCGTCGAGTTTGAAGACCGCGGCGCGCTGCCATTTGTCATCATGGCAAGGTTGGAATGCGCGGTACGACGGCTCAACCTGGATAACGGAAAAGAATGGCTGCCTGAAATCCGTGAATGCTGTTCGTATGAGACCACACGCGAAAGATTTCGCCGGTCGCGGCTTTATCTCCCCGGTAATGAAGCTAAATTTATGCTCAACGCTGGTTTGCATAAACCTGATGGTTTAATTCTGGATTTGGAAGACAGCGTGGCTCCATCAGAAAAAGACGCGGCACAGTTGATGGTGCGAAACGCGTTACGCCAGGTTGATTTCTACGGCGCGGAACGAATGGTCAGAATCAACCAAATTTCACAAGGCCTGGACGACTTAAAATATATCGCGCCTCACAATGTTCATGTAATTTTAATTCCCAAATGCGAAAGTGGTGACCAGGTACGCCAGGTAGATGCTGAAATTGAAAGCCTGCTCAAACAAAAAAACCTGAATCATAAAATACTTTACATGCCAATAGTAGAAAGCGCATTAGGAGCGATCAAGGCTTATGAAATCGCTTCCGCCTCTCCGAACGTTGTCGCGTTGACCATTGGTCTGGAGGACTACACCGCGGACATTGGCACCCAGCGGACATTGGAAGGAAAAGAAAGTTTTTGGGCGAGAAGTCAGGTAGTCAATGCCGCGCGCGCCGCCGGAGTCCAACCCATCGATACCGTATTTTCAGATGTTACTGATATGGATGGATTGCGGGAAAGTGTATATGAAGCTAAATCATTAGGCTTTGATGGAAAAGGGTGCATTCATCCGCGGCAAATTCAGGTAATAAATGAGTCCTTTGCTCCTCAGGAAATTGAAATTGATAAAGCAAAAAAAATCGTCCTGGCGTTTGAAAAAGCAGAATCCAAAGGATTGGGTGTTGTATCGCTTGGCAGCAAAATGATCGATCCGCCTGTGGTCAAGCGCGCTTTACAGACGATTAAATTGGCATTGGATACAGGGAAATTAGAACCCAACTGGCGTGAAGGAGGTGAACATCATGGATAGTAAACTTGTAAAAAACGCGATTGGACGGATAGTCCCAACAGAGGTGAATGGCAAACAAGCAGTGCCTTTCCAGGGTGTGGGCAAATACAAGCCGACCGGTAAAAAAACAGCTCCTCCGGTTGCTACCTGCGCCGACTATCCGGCGGATGGTAATAAGATTGTAGCCGATATTAAAACCGCGCTCATTAAAGCCGGAATTAAAGACGGTATGACAATTTCCACACATCATCATTTCAGAAATGGTGATCTGGTCGCCAATCAAATTTTTGACGCTGCGGCAGAAATCGGCGTCAAAGACCTGATGTGGTTTCCCAGCGCCTCTTTCCCCTGTCAGGCTCCAATTATTGAACATCAAAAAAATGGCGTAATCCACCATATCGAAGGATCCATGAATGGTCCGCTGGGAGATTACTGTTCCCAGGGAAAAATGCGGGGATTGGGAGTTTTGCGTTCACATGGTGGAAGATACCAGGCTGTTCAGGATGGTGAAGTTCATATCGACATTGCTGTCATTGCGGCACCGACCGCGGATCCTTTTGGTAACGCGAATGGTCTCACCGGTCCTTCTGCTTGTGGGCTGCTTGGTTTCGCGCTGGCGGATTCACAGTACGCTGACAAGGTCATTATTGTAACTGACAATCAGGTTCCCTTTCCGTGCGTTCCGTGGCAGATTCAGGGTAACTATGTGGATTTTGTCGTTGTGATGGACAAAATTGGTGAGCCGGAAAAAATTATTTCAGGTACAACGCAAATTACTAAAAGCCCGGACAGATTATTAATCGCTGAAATGACGGCGCAGTTTGTAAAGGATGCCGGAATTATGAAAGACGGCTTTTCTTTCCAGGCAGGCGCTGGCGGTACCTCGCTCGCTTTTGCCATTTATCTTAAAGAGATGATGAAAGACGCGGGAATAAAAGCCAGGTTTGTCCGCGGCGGAAGCAATCAATATTTGGTGCAAATGCTGGAAGAGGGATTGACTGATTATATTCTCGACGGGCAGACGTTTGACCTTGATGGTGTCCGGTCAATGAGGGAGAATCCCGGTCATGTTAACACCAGTCCTTTTACCAGTTACAATTATCATGGCAAAGGAAATTTCGCGTCCATGGTTGACGCGGTGGTTCTCGGCGCGACAGAAGTTGACATTAATTTTAACGCCAACGTGGTCACCCATTCAGACGGCAAACTGCTGCATGGAATTGGCGGATGGCAAAATTGCTTGTTTTCTAAATGCACTATTTTGCCAATACCATCATTCAGAGACCGAATTCCTGTTATCGTTGATGAAGTCACCACTGTGTGCGGTCCAGGAGAATTGATCGATGTTGTTGTAACTGAACGCGGAATTGCCATTAATCCAAAACGAACTGACCTGATCGATGCGACTAAGAATTCTTCGCTTCCCATTCGCTCCATCAAAGAGATTAAAGCTGAAATAGATGAAATAATCGGCAGCAAACCGGAAAAACCAAAACTCGGTGATAAAATTATCGCGGTGGTCAAATGGGTTGATGGGACAATTTTGGATAGTATTTATCAGGTTCAGGATTAATTCCCTTTAATTTCAAATTTGAAAGAGTCCGATTTTCACAGCCAAAGATCGGACTCTTTTTAAAAATTTTGTAAACTTATCTTATTGCTTGATTATTCTATGGTTAGCCCACTCTAATATTCAAACCAATATATTTTCCCCGCAGTTAACTGAAACAAGGTTTTAATTTTTAAAAAATTAATTATTTTTAATTTCACTTTGCCGCTTGCTTTCACTGAAGATACTTGCTATATTCTCAATAATAGTTTTTTTGTATTCCATGTTCATAGAAACTTTCTCTATCACCTACCGTTCCTTTTGCTCATACTCATACTCATACTCTTACTCAAATATGAACATGCTCAATTTAAATTTTGACAAATAAGTCAAAAATTAAAACCAATAAGTCATCAATTTACGGGGCTGCACCATGGAAAAATTTTTAAAATTTAAAGACGAAATCAATTTGAGGGAATTGCAAGACACCATCAGTGATCCACGAATCGTTGTCCTCAGAAAATCCCAAACCACTGACACGATACAAGTCAGGGTTCCAAGTGGCATGTCAAACAAAGAAATCAAAAAAGTTTTTGGTCCATTTGAAGTAAAAAAAGTTTATAGCGAATTCCCCTACCCGATCCAGGGGGATGGACTGGGAAAATTTTTAATTTGGCCAATTGCTAAATTGATTCAAAGAGACGCATAACCCTTTGTCCTAATTTTATTAAAATTCAGAAAACATTTCCCCCTTATACAAAAAAAACCTGGTAACTCAATTCCAAAACAAACGGATTGAATTAGCAGGTTTAGTGTTTTTAGCTCAAAACCAGGACGTATTTGCTATTTTAGTGGCAAAGTCGCCTTTTTCAATTTGAGGTCTTTCACAGTCGCTAATCTTATTTTATTCATCAGAATTACAAAGACAAAAACAAGCAACGCAAACACCCCAAAAGATGCCATCATCCGAACATCTGGTCCCGCGAATAACAGAAAATCATAAACACCATGAATGAGTATGGCATATCCAAAACCTTTGTAAATCAATTTTGTTTCTTCCGTTTTTCCGGTTGCCTGTTTAGCTTTTCCGAAATAATATCCCATAATTCCCGCCGAGATTATATGCAGGGGCAGTGCCGTAAATATGCGAAAAACAGCCACACTATAGCCGCCAGCAAGCGCGTAAAAAACATTCTCCATTCCGGCAAAACCAAGACTCACCGTAATAGTATAAAAAATACCATCCAATAATGATTTGGGGCTAATCCATTTATAAACAAAAAAAACAACTATCAGCAATTTAAAAAGCTCCTCGCTAAAGGAAACCACGAGAAAGGCTTTGAATAAATGAGCTGGCAAATTTGCTAACTCAAAAAAACTCTGTATCGTACTCAAAAGGAAACCAAGCCCCATCGCCGGGATGGTAATCACAAAACCCAGCAGAAACATTTTTAGCAGCTTCCCGGCTTCATCATATCGCTGCTTTTCTTTTAAGTAAATATAACCAAATGCCAATACAGAGGGAGAGACTGCCACCAGAATTAATCCAAGCAGATTCATATTAAACCATCCCAATAATGTTCCCAAATTTTCGTGATCTTGGTGCCGGACTGTAATTTAAACTTTGATAGTGCTAATATTTAAAATTATTATCCGCGCTTTTTAAAAGGGGAAGTTTTTTGTCCTTTTCCGAAAGAACCGGGGTTGAAATTTTCCAATCAATGTTTAATTGGGGATCATTCCAGATAATACCGCTGTCATGCTCTTTGGAATATTCTGTCGTAACCTTATAAAAAATATCGGCAATGTCCGTCAAAACACTAAAACCGTGAGCAAACCCGGGCGGAATGTAAAGCATATTTCCTTTTTCTTCCGATAAAACTTCACCCACCCATTTTCCGAATGTGGGAGATCCGATACGAATATCAACAGCGATATCAAAAATCTCACCATTTAAAACTCGCACTAATTTCCCCTGCGCTTTTGGTGCTTTTTGATAATGCAATCCACGCAGCACGCCTTTGGAAGAACGAGAATGGTTGTCCTGAACAAATTCAGGCAATATGCCATTAACCTTAAATTCAGATTTTTTGTACGATTCTAAAAAGAAACCGCGGTCATCTTTGAAAATTGCAGGCTCGATCAAAATTACTTCAGGGATAGACAGCTTCCGAAACTGGAATGGCATAAAGGTGTTCCTCCGTACAGCAATGTAGTATCATCCGGCTTAATAGGTTGGATAAAAATGAGTTACCAATATAATCGTTTTAACAATTTGGTGCTAAAGGTAGTTATTAAAGATAAATATTTTTCATATTGAATGCAAGTTAAAAAATTGACTTTTTCTATTGAATTCCACTTATGTTATTCTGGGAAAAAGATGGTTACCTGTTCGCCTTCCTTTTCAACTACTTATCTATATTAAAATTCCATGGTCCCATCCCAGTTTAATCAATTCAATTTTTCCCGGGTCAGAAGTACCGAGACGATGTCTCGTGTCCGCTAAAAAGATGTGCTTTGGTGGTGGATTTAATGGTCTGTCTTCTTTGAAATAATTTCTGAACGAAAACTATTAAACATGGTCATTTCGAGCAGAGCGAAGCGAAATCGAGAAACCTTTTATATCCTTATGAATTAATGGCTCAAATACATTTCACACCGGTACAGCGGATTGGAAATGATAAAAACAGGAGTTTTTGTTCAAGCACTAATTAATCATTTCGCTAAATTTTCTTAATATTTTTTCACTTTCCGGCGTGGGCTTAATCCCTTTCAAAATTTCATCAGGGTTCTGTCCTTCTGATTTTAGTAATTCAGCAGACCTTTTAATATATTCAGATATAACTGGCAGGTTGAACTCAGGATGGAATTGGACACCCCAGGTGCAAGGCGCGATAAAAAAAGCCTGGCAGGGTTCCCTCTTGCTCGAAGCAAACAACTCCGCTTTTACTGGCAATTTCAATACAGACTGCTTGTGGCTGACGTGAGCTAGGAATTTTTCAGGCAGAATTTTAAATAAAATATTATTTTTTAAATTTTTTGTAAGCTCGATTTCAACAGTTCCAAATTCCCTGCCTAATGGATTATCTCCAACGACACCCCCCATTGCCTGAGCAATGAGCTGGTGCCCATAACAAATTCCTAAAAGCGGGATTCGGGATTTTACTACACTTTGAATCCATGTTTCAGTGCGCTTACTCCAATCTTTATTGTCAGTAACCATATCGTGTGATCCGGTTAAAACAATCCCGGCAAATTTCCCCGGCTCTGGTAATTTCTCACCCTCAATTGGTGAAACAACAATCGTTGGGATGTCCCCGAGATTTTTTATTACCATATTATCAAAATCACCATAGCGATGTGAAATCGCGGGATAAGTACTGCCCAGTTTGACTATTAGTATCGGATTTGTGCTTGACAAATATATCCTTTCGAAAAGATGCTAAATTTGGCACAACTAAAATGAACACGACGTTTGATTTTGGACTCAATGTTTTTCTAAAAATTCAATTGCCAGGTGTGTCATCGTTCTCACACCAAGAATCAAGCCTGATTCATCAATATAAAAATATGGCGAATGATTTTGAGCGACCTTCGAAAGATCGGCGTCTTTTGGCGCGATACCCAGGAAGAAAAACAAACCAGGGATTTGCTGTTGATAATAAGAAAAATCCTCCGCTACTGTTTTTGGAGCAATTGTGTTTACATTATCAGCGCCGGCGACATTCCGAAGAACCGGAAGCATTTGCTCGGTCAGAGCGGGATCATTTTTTGTAACCGGATAACCTCGATAAATTTCCACTTCAGCGATCGCCCCCGCGCTTTGCGCGATGCTTTCCGCTGTCTTTCTAACTCGCGCGTGAACATCTTCCCGAACATCAGCATCAAATGTCCGAATCGTTCCAATCAGTTCCACCTGGTCAGGAATGATGTTGCCGCGAACTCCGCCGTGAATGCTGCCAATGGAAATCACCGCCGGGGCTTCCGTGATATCAATTTGCCGGCTAATAATTGATTGAAGCCCTAATACAATTTGAGAAGCAACCACAACAGGATCGATGCCGCCCCAGGGAATGGCGCCATGGGTTTGTTTCCCTTTGACCACAATTTGCAGCCCATCGACACTCGCCATTATCGGTCCGGGGCGATATTGTATCTGCCCTACATGAAAAGGGAAAACATGGAGTCCAAATATGGCGTCCGGTTTTGGATTTTCAAGCGCGCCTTCCTGAATCATCAACTCCGCTCCTCCATTTTCGCCATCAGGAGCGCCCTCTTCTGCTGGCTGGAAAATGAATTTTACAGTCCCGGGAAGCTGGTCTCGTAACTTTGACAGAACTTCAGCAACGCCAAGCAGCATCGCCATGTGAGCGTCATGTCCGCACGCGTGCATAACGCCAACTTCTTTCCCCTCAAAATTCGCTTTAACTTTGGAGGCAAACTCCAGATCCAATGCTTCTGTAACCGGAAGCGCGTCCATATCAGCCCGCAATGCCACGACTGGATTATCTTTGCTGCCCCGCAAAATGCCGACTACTCCGGTGTGAGCAATGCCGGTTTTCACCTCTAAACCAAAGTCTTTTAATTGTTGAGCAATCTTTTTCGCGGTCAGAAATTCGCGGTTGGAAAGCTCCGGGTGCTGATGAAAATCACGCCGCCAGTTGATAACATTTTTCTCGGCTGCCTTTGCCAGTTGATCTGCTTTCTGTCTTAACGAGGACACTTTATTCTCCTGAGCTTTTAAATTACTATTTGAAAAGCAAAAATTAAAAATCAAAGCAATCAGACAAACCCAAATTTTGAATTCGTTGTTAATATATTTTTTCACGAAATTACTCCATTCGATAAAATGAACCATTATTGCTCAAGCATCTTTTCTAGTTGAAATGACAGAATACTGTTAATATCCTTATCAAATCCATCCTTAATAAATGCCACCCTTCCGTCCCGGTTGACAATTATCAATTTCGGAAGCTTTTCCACTTGATACTTTTTTGATATTACTCCATAAATATCCAACAGCACAGGTAGTTGAAAATTTTTATCTTTTATAAATTTAGAGACAAGCTCCTTTTTCTCCTTAACATCCACTAAAAATATCTTTACATTTTTATCTGAATATTTGTGGCTTATTTTTTCCAAAATGGGGATTTCTTCCATGCAGGGTTTGCACCAGGTAGCAAAAAAGCTTAAAATGACAATGTGCTGCGTTTTATTTTTCCATGGCTGCCGTAATTTGCCACAATAATCGCGGAGAAAAAAATCTTGTCCTTTGAGGGTTTTGAGGAAAAAGGTGCTTGACATATCACCAACTTTTAATTCGGTGGCTTGCTCTTGAGCCAAAGCAGTATCATTGATATTAAAAACAGACAAAATCACTAAACTTACCAGCAAAGTATATTTCATCAAGGGCGTCCTTTTAAACGTTATTTGAGTTCATTGAATCTATCCAGAATCCACTGGGTAAGATTTTCACCGGATTTTTTATAATTCTGGTAATCAGAATTTTTTAAAGTTTTCGTCCAATCTGCAAGTGATAAATTCAATCCCTTTTTTTTCTTATATTCATTCCATTTTATATTTAAAAACCGATTTACAAAAATTTTGTCTTTTACTTCTTTTTGCCATTTTTTAAATTCTTTGGAATCTTCCGTCTGTTTTTTTCCTTCTAAATTTGATGGAGATTCATTTGTTAATTTGTTTTTCGGTTGAGGCGTTTCCAATTCATTAAACTTATCCAAAATCCACTGTGTCAAGTTATCACCGGACTTTTTATAAGCCTCATAGTCAAAAGGGTCTAAAGTTTTAACCCAATAATCTAATGATGTTTTTGAATTTTTCTTGTCTTTATATTCTTCAAATTTAGATAGTAAAAAGCTATTCATTCGAATTCGATTCTTCACTTTTACCTGCCAAGCGTTCAGGTCGGCAATTGATAGATTCATTTTCAATAATTTTTGACCATATACCTTTATTCCTTCTCTTAAGGAACTATTTCCTAATTTGCTTAATATAATTAATTTATCCGCATCAAAGCCGTATGGTGAATATTTTTCCCAGTCTTGAAATGTCAATCCTGCCTGTTTGAATTCAATCCACTTTTCTGATGAGATGCCCATCAGTTCCCATTCGCCAATACCTTTCTCCAGCGAGGTTAATAATGAATCCAGCAATCCCAGTTCATTAAAATGAATGATATCATCAACAGTCAAACCAAGAGGTTTATACCTAATCCAATCATCATAAATCAAACCATTTCGCTTAAACTTCACCCATTCATCTCTGGAAATTCCCATCAATTCCCATTCAGAAAGATCTCTTATATTACGGGCACCACCTTCTCCCGGCTGCTCGCCCCTCAACTCTGCTAACACCGCGTTTAAAATAATCGGCTCTTTTCGATTGACATTTACCGTCTGCTGCCAGTCAGAATAGCCTGAAAGATTTACCCTGACCTCGTATCTGGTATGCAATTTAGCTGGTAATTTCAAAGGACAATTTCCTTTAAAAACAGAATTCAAATAGACCCTTGCTCCGGCCGGGACTGATGAAACAAAGATGACCGCCTGATCAGAAGCATAGCTATCTTCACCCATCAACTTATTTGCCGCCTTTTTTATAGCGAAATCAAGCTCCTCGATAGCGCCAACATAATTTTCAGTGACCAGCTTTTCCATTTCACTGCTTTCCACATTGACCAGTTGCAGGTTGATAATATATTTTTTACCTAACTTACCAACCGAACCACCAACAATTTTCCGCGCGCTCAGCATTTGCCCGATTTCCACCAAACATTCGACGCTGGTACAGCCCGATTGCTGATAACCGTACTCCTTGAAAATTCTGTTCATCTTCATCCTGTCCAGGACAATATATTTTTTTGATGTCAGCGGATTTGGGAATTTCCTCCCCGGTTAAATCATAGACAGCGAGAGTAACTTTTTGTTGCGAGAATCCAGGATGAGCAGAACAAAATATGATTATAAAAATTAATGCAATTTTAAATATTCTCATGTTGCCTCCCTTGAAAATATTCAACCAAAACACAAAACAAAAATTAAATGGATAGATACAGGTGGGAAAATATCTAAAAACTCAGAAAAAACTCAGAGCTACAAAGCCCCATAGTATTATCTGTTAATATTGAAATTTTTAAGTAGAATGTCAAGAAAAAAATATCTCCATCTGGTAACGCCTCAGTTATTGGAGTATTCAAGATATTTTGCAAACCGATTTTTTCTTGTTTCATTTTCAGAATTAAAAAACGTGAGACGATACCAATTTATCACCTCACGTTTCATTTTCAAAACCATCTATTAAATGAGCATCGTTAGACCATTGCTCGTT
>NBLI01000207.1 GCA_002084535.1 Candidatus Zhuqueibacterota bacterium 4572_119 | reverse complement strand
CCATGCTGAAAACCATAATCAGCTAACATCATCCGTTTCCATTTTGCCAGGGACTGGACGATCTCTGCATTTGCCTTGTCCAATGATTTTATTTGGAAAGAAACCGGTTTGTCCACGCCGTTGAGATCGTCATTGATTCCTGTTTGTCCACGCCGTTGAGATCGTCATTGATTCCTGTCCCGGATTGCACAAACAGCGGCGCGGTCACCCTGAGTAAATTTAACTCAAACGCCAGGTTGGTTTGAAAGAATTCTTTAATCAGCCGAATGGCTTTTTCGGTTTCCTTTAAATCGAGAAGATTTTTATAATTTTTGGGGATGATCAGATTGGTTTTCAATTGCGGCTCCTCAGATTTTACAAAACTATTTTTCTACTTCTTTTCCAAAAACTGAAACATCTTCTCCTTATGCAATTTCAAACAGGCATCCACGACAGCGGGATCATAAAAATTTCCACGGTTTTCAGTTATCTCCCGGATTGCCTGTTTTAAGCCACGAGCAGGGCGATAGGGACGAAAGGACGCCATTGTCTCAATCACATCAGCCACGCAAATAATTTTTGCTTCCAGAATAATTTTATTTCCCTTCAACCTATTTGGATAACCAGTGCCGTCAATCTTCTCATGATGCTGCAGAATTGCTTTAGCAATGGGCCAGGGAAAATCAATGGACTTTAAAATATCATATCCTGCCTGTGGATGAATTTTTATCAAATCAAATTCAGTTTGCGACAACTCTCCCGGCTTTATGAGGATTTCGGTAGGCACATAAATTTTTCCAATATCATGAACCAGAGCCGCAATTCGAATCCCTTCAATCTGATCGTCCGGCGCTCCCATTTCTTCGGCTATTTTACATGCAAGCTCTGCCACCCTGCGTTGATGCCCCGCTGTATATGGGTCCCGGATCTCTATGGTTGATGTAAGCGCGCTGACGATTCCCCGAAATGTTTTTTGTAATCGTTCATAGCTTTGCTTGAGTTTAACATCAGCATTTTTGCGTTCAGTAACATCAAGAGTAACAGCAAAAACAGAATCGACCTGTTTACTGTTATCTTTGATTGGAAACAACCGCCACTCAAACCAGTGCGAACGTTTTTTAATGGTGGTCTTATTTTCAACTATCTTTGGTTTTTTCGATTTAACGACTTCCTGGATATTGCTCATTAGATTATCAGCTAAATTTTTGGGTAGTACATCCCAAAGTGTATTACATTCTTTAGCCTTCCTGTCAATTTGCAGAAGTTCCTGTGAAACTCTATTGAAAAATATAATATCACCTTTTTTGTCAACCGAAATGATTGATTGCCCTGAGCTTTCCACTAATGTGCGGTAGCGTTCTTCAGATGCTCGCAGTGATTCTTCAGCCCGCTTTCGCTCCGTAATATTTTCCCCGGATATTAAAACACCGGTTACATTGCCATGTTCATCGTTCAATACTGTATTATACCAGGCGATTATTTTTTCTTTTTTATCCTTTGTTAGTATCGGGCTCTCAATGTATTCAAAAACTTTACTTTCCCCGTTAATCAGCTTCTGATAAACCGTTCTCAATTCTTTGCGGTATGTTTTTGGAATAAACGTGTTAAACCAGTTCTTGCCCAGTACATCTTCTTCCGCACATTTAAAAATTTCTTTTCCCTTTTTGTTAATGAGAGTTACTCGCTCACTTGAATCAAGGGCGATGAAAATAACACCCGCGATATCCAAATATTTTTGCGCCCTATCCCTCTCATTTCTTAATTCAATTTCAGTTCGTTTTTTTTCTGTAATATCAACTGAAACTTCAACAATGTGGGTGATTTTATTTTCCTTCGCGCTGTAAGGGAAATAAGATATTTTAAAACAGCGCGAGCCCCTGTTTTTTGTTTCCAGCCATTCCTCGAAATTAATTTCAAATCCGGATAAACATGTTTGTAAATTCTTCTCCATGTTTTTCCGGTAAGTTTCTTTTCCCCAAACATCACGAACACTTTTCCCGATAATCTCTTTTCTTGTCAGATCATGCGCGGCGCAAAACGCTTCGTTAACTGCTTCATACCTGAAATTCTCATCAATCAAAATCATAAATGACCTGGAAGTATTCACAATAAAATCGTATTTGCGTCTGATCTCCTGTTCATGCTTTTTTTCCAAACGTTCGTTTTGTTCCTTAATCGCGCGTTGTATTGCTGGCACCAGTCTGGATAAGCTTTGCTTAAGAACATAATCCGTGGCTCCGCTTAGCAGCGTTTCAATAGCAGCCTCTTCTCCCAGGGTTCCTGAAACAAAAATAAAAGGTGAGTCAATTTTTTTATCCTGTACATAATTCAGGGCTTCCATTCCGTTATAATCAGGCAATGAGAAATCGCATAAAATTATGTCGAAGCTGTTGGATTTCAAGCCGTTGATAAATTCTTTTTTATTCGCCGCGTGAGTTATTTCGAACTTTATGCCGCTATCTTTTATCATGGCTTTTACTAACTCAAAATCTATTTCATTATCTTCCAGGTAGAGGATATTTATCATATTGGCAGCATCCTTTGCTTTCGTTGGTTCGTCATATTTAATATAATAATTAATCTGCCACAATGCAACCGGTTATTTTCTTTAAAGCTAAATTCATTTTTTAATCACTATTCAACAAGGGAAAAATACGCCACAGTGAAACAGAAAATATTTAGCTGGTTTATCAATATTGGATGCTAATACTTTTCATTTATGCTATTGTAAGGAAAAAATTCTATTGTTAATAAATTGCTTAATTCAGGTTCTACACAGTTAGGTAGAAATTTTAACTTCCATTTGCGTTGCGATTTATTTATTCGCCCGTCGTTAATTTGATAAATGAATATTTTTGCTTTTCTTTATTAACTTTTTCACTGTGCCCTATGAGACTCGGGGGCTGAACAGTTAAATTTTCTAAAATTTTAAAAAAAAAATTAACGCCGCGTTTTTTCGCGGCGCAAATTTGTTATTATTGCTATTCTTCTTTCGAAATCAATATCGACTCCTCAACAGAGAGCTCATTTTTTAATCGTTCAATTTCGGATTCAAATTTTTTATGCCCCATGATCAGTATTTCCTCTTCAACATACATTTTACTTTTTTCATCAACGATAATTTCAAAATCATTTAAAATAGTCAAAAAGGAATCAGCATTCAAAGTTTCAATTATAATAACTTTATTTGGTTCCAAAAAAACGGCGCTCTCATCGGTATTAAATCTCAAGCCAACATACCCATGACACAATAATAAGTCATCAAAACTTAGGAGCACACTTTGAACAAAAAAACTATCTTTATTGTAAGCATAGTGAATAAAAACATCCTCACTATCCACTTGCTCTTCCCAAATAGCAACCGTGAGCCCATTACCCAACTCGCTAATAAGTCTGTCTAAAAGGTGTAATAACTTTTCTGCTGATGCAGAAATAATTATGCTATCAATAAGTTTTCCACCTTCCGTAACAACGGTCGAAATCTTATAACATTCTGTTGGAATGAGATTATTGTTTTCTGTAAGATGAACAGCATCAGTTAACGTAAATTTTCCAAATTTCTTATTTTTATTCAGTTTTACTATTGGATTATTTAATTCATTATTTTGTTTATTTGAGCCTCCGACAGAACCCGTTCGTGATTCTGTGTATGACTGAATAAGCACATACAGTATATAACAAAATAATACACCAAATATCAAAGTCCCTTCAGCAAACATTTTATTTACCTCATAAATAATTAAGTTTTAAAATTGACGATAGAAGGAAATCACTCCTGCCATCGTCAATTTATTATTTCTACGGGGGTGCTGCTACTTCCAATGGTTGCTCCATCCCTTTGAACAACAGGGATGTTTCAATTTGTGGATCAATAATACCATCAACTATCCCGTAGCGAACCGCGTCCTGGGCATTGAACCACTTTTCTTTTATGGTATCATTGGTGATTTTATCAACAGTCTGCCCGGTATGCAACGCCTGAACTTTCAGCAGTTGTTGTTCTTGCTGCTCCATTTGGTTAGCACGAGTGATCGTGGTGTCTGTATCACCCCAGAAGTAGCCCGAGCTCTGGTGCAGCATTACCCAGCAGTGCGGAAAAATGTATCTTTTTTGACCACCCATGAGAAGGATCGCAGCCATCGACGCGCAGACTCCCATGCCAATTGTGTGAAACGGAGTTGGCAGCCATTGACGCGCAGACTCCCATGCCAATTGTGTGAAACGGAGTTGGCAGCCATTGCATCAAGTCATATAAAGCCATTCCGCTGTCAACGTCCCCACCGTTACTGCTGATGAAAAGGTTTATTGGCTCATTTTGGGATTCATTATTCATATATAGCACTGCTTCCAAAACATCCTCTATTTCATCATCTTGCAGCTTGCCAAAAAGCAGAATGTTTCTTTTCTTCTTCATTTCTTCTTTTAGGTCGATGTCTTCACTTTTTTTAAATTTTATTAGTCCCATTTTATTATCCTCCATTTATAAAAAAACCCGCTGAAATAATACGGCGGGTTCATTAGTATTCAAAATTAAAAATAAATTGAATCAAAAATAGCTTATGCACACGCCATTTGCTTTTTTATTAGTTGGTAGCCAATTCCGAATGAATATTGATTCAATAATGAAATTTCATTTACCACCGATTTTATCTTCATATAAAAAATAAAACATGCAATACAGAGATTGAAATGCATTATGCGGTTCATTACTAAACCACCCAGATTTTTATAAACAAGGAACCCTTTGTATTTTAATAACTTTCTTTTCATGTAAATTAACTCCCTTTGAAAAAGAATTTTCAACCGATAAAATTTTATTGTTCAGAATACTTGGAATGATTTATTTGGCTTTTTGTTTCATTTTTAAAATTCAACCGATTGTACTTCTTCTTCCCAAATACTTTGGTATAAGGTTTTATCGTCCAAATATGCCGTTGTTTTTTCAGGATCTCATCTTTTTTAATGATCAATTTCATTGCTTACTCCGTTACTTTTCTTAAAAAAATAATGTATAAAAACAAAAAGCCCATTACCGACAGTCGATAATGGGCTAAATTACATAATAGCAAAAATGGTATCGCTACCGATATTTATGAAATAATTCATCAGGGTGTACTTCTCCCCATGGTGAATTCGGTTTGTTTTGGTTGAGAATATTTATCATACAATTTTTCATATTTTTGGATTTTTTTCTTTGTTATTTTTTTAATGTTGTGAAATATACAAAATTATAAATTACTTGTCAAGCTATTTTTATAGTTTTTCAACTTTATATCATTTTTTCGCACTTTGCAATAAATTAAATCAATTACCCGCTAACCATAAAAATTATCAAAATTAAAAATAGTATGGCGTAATAAAAAGTGCGAAAATCATAAATAATTAAAAAATGAAATCTGTTTTAGTTTACTTTTTCAATTTATATTTTTAATCTTCTATCATCTGTAACAGTAAATCACTGTACGATTGGGTGATGAGCTGTTTGGTTTTGATCTGAAATATCTTCAAATAATACTCACATTGACTGAGCAACTTTTCCTTTGAAATTTTTCCTGTCGAATCAATCGCCTCAATTTCGACAAACGATCCCAATCCATCCACTAAATCAATATGAAATTTCACATTATCAATAAAATAAATTTCCCTCTTTTTCTTCACCTCTACCAGCACACCAAGCGCGTTATTCAGCAATATTTTCAAAGCTGAATCAGGGGATGCTTTATAAAGCGTTACTATTGATTCTTTGGGACCTGATTTATTTTCCCGAATGTAATGAATCAGGTTGTTTTCAATATTTCCCTGCCGCAGTTTTAATCTTCCAAAATTGCAGTTGAAATAGGTATCGGTTTGAAAATCAACTCCTTTAAAAACACCATTCTTACTTTTCAAAATCTCACGAATGAAATTATGATTTTTACATTGAGCTTTAATCTCCACATTTAAATGG
>NBLI01000206.1 GCA_002084535.1 Candidatus Zhuqueibacterota bacterium 4572_119 | reverse complement strand
GGAGTGAAATACAATTTATATTAGCACAGGGAACAGCTTTGATTGAAAGCTGAATTTTGTACAACAAAAAAACATTTTTGAGCAAAATAAAACTTGTGATATGGTCACTATTTCGAAAAGTAAATTCAAGTAATTACTTGGAGAGGTAGAGACCTTTTTTTTATCAAAAAAGCAAAAAACAATAAATGAAAAACAATTCCAAGAAAAGTAACGCCTCAGTTATGGGAGTATTCAAGATGTCGCACACTTGAAATAGTAATTGTTGATGGCATAATTTATTACTTAGTTGAAGTGTACGACATTTCTGTCTGCCACCAGTAACTGATGTATTACCCAAGAAAAATAAAAATTTCTTGATTTTTATATCAAAAATGCTAATTTGTTATTAACATAATTGGCTAATTAAATAATCACTTAAAAGTTGGTATTATTTTTGATACTATTAAAAATCAGAACCAGACTATCTCTAATCATCATCTTATTAATTTTCTTATTAACAATTTTGCAGTGTTTTTCATTGAAGAATGGCTTGCTGCGGAAGGACTCCATTAAAAATCGTGATCCATTTGTATCGTACAATTCATATACCCAGGAGGATATTTACGTTGCTGAAAATTCTCAGCAGCATGATGAACTGGTTCGGCAAGTTATCAATACTTTGAGTGAGATGAAATTTCCAGTTGATAGCTGCGTATCATCCGGTAATTTTACTTTTGTTAAAACCGCGTTTGTGATTAAAAAAAAGTACTTTTCGACACCAAAATATCATTATCTGAAAATTTCTTTGCTCATTGAAGTACCGAATGAATCCAAACAACCGCTCAATATTAAGCACGTGATTTGTACAACCTGTGCCCGCTGCGAGGAATGGGAGTGCGGACAATTACCAAACTGGGCAACCCAGGAAAAATACCAATTATGAAACAGATCAATAGTCATTTTTAAACACTGGAACAGCGAAAGATTTTTGTTAATCAAACAGGAGGTAAATTGACTCAGAAAACGATCAAGTTCTGGATAGGTATTAATTCTATAATTTGGTATGTCTCTTTTGTCTCACTTGTTTTTTTGATGTTGATAAATTTTAGTTCTGCCACGGCGAATATTCCAGCCGGAGGACTGGTAAAAATCAACAAGCTGCTTTTTGATATTTATTTGCCTTTTTTGGGTATCGTAACCGGTTCATTATTTTCCTTATCCCAGTCGAAAAACAGGATGCCAAGAAATCAATTTTACCCGATTTTTGTGACCGCGATGATTGTTTTTTTTAATGTCTTTATGATAATCACCTCGGTCATTTTTGTATCTACTCCTGATTTTTTAGTGGGAGACTTTGCGAAGTTGACTCAATCGTTTAGCCGCTATATTTCATTTTTTCTGGCTGGGATTATTACTCATTTTCATTTATTTTTTTAGTTTAAAAGTACGCGAGAAAAGAAATCAATTTAATCTTAGTAAAACGTGTAATTTATCAGGACTTTTTGACCAATGTTAGAAATTTTAAATGATATCAGAGCTCTTGGATGGGATGAAATATTTTTATCTGCCGGGATCGGGTTTATCCTTATAACTCTCAACCGACCGAAAAAGAAAGCTGCAACTACAGAAAAACACTCAATATTTCTGGACAGATCAAGATTTTTTGCTTATGAGGAAATTCGCTCCAGTATGTTAAAGTTTGAATGGATTCCGATTCGTAAATATTTAATTGAGGATAAAATCAGGGAACAAAAGGTCCGTTTTGTGTTTTGGCGGGCAAAGCAGGCTCCGGGAAAACGAAACTATTGTATGAATTTGCCAGGGTACAGAAAAAAAACACAACTTATTTTGCTGATTGGACTTTCAGTGATTTGGAAACAAAAGATGTCGTTGATGACTTTAGACAGCTGCCAGCAGCTGTGAAATACATAATCCTCGATGACGCGGACAAGGATATAAGGAAAGCGATAAAATTTTGTCTCCATTTACTTCCCGCAAAAGAAAAATTTATTATTTCCACGCGTCAGCCGGCTGAACTGAATAAAATTCTCAAAGAATATCAGCAACAGGAGGCGCCACTGTTTGAATTGCCGGACATGGTCAACCTGAGAGACCTAATTGAAGATACAGCCGATACCTGGCTGACAGAAGAAATAAAATCAAAATTATTAATTATAAGCGGCAGTAATCCTGATGTTTTTTCTGCCGGATACGAGTTTATCAACAATAAAATACAATCAAAGGCTGTTTTTGATACATTGAATTTTCTCAAGGAAATAAAAAATGCAGAAGAGCTTTTCTCAAAAATTCATGAGGACTTTGAGAGTCAATTGGGAAAACAGGCATCAGAATTGATCAGCCGCACGGTGTTTCTGCATGGGTTGGACAGAAGCGATCCTTTTAGTAAGCAGACTTTTCGTTCCTATATTAAATTAAGAAGCGGCAACTATTTCTATGTGCAAAATGACAGAATGTTTTTTAAGCCAAACATTTTGGGGGAATACATTGCCAGGAATCATTTTTTTTCGAATGACGAGATAAATCCGTCGTTTATTCAAATGCTGGAAGATTGTGATTCAAATGACCTGGCGAAAATTATTCCTACTTTAATTCGTTTTAATAAAGCGCACCCGTCTCCTGTTTATAAAGATGCCGGGAGCCTGGTGCTATCAAATATAAGGAACAAATCTCTGAACGACACAGATATAATATGGATTGTGCTTGGTTTTTATGATGAATTCAGAGATCCAAAAATCATTTTTGATTCTTGTGATGAGCTTCTTGAATTAAAAATAAACGCGACCGATCCGGAGATTATTAATAGACTGGCGATCTTTTATGCTGAAAATAAAATTTACGAAAACGCTGCCAAAGCCTGGGAAAGGTTAGTGGAGGTCGCCAGGCATAAAAAGCTTGATGGCTGGTTAACGGTTTCTTACAATAATCTTGGGCTGGTTTATCAAAATCTTGGCGACTGGGAAAACGCCATCGAATGTTATCAACTGGCTCACGACAGGTTTGAGGCGAATGGGATTACTTCCGGTTTAGCTCAAAGCTTGCTCAATTTAGCCCAGGTTCATCAGAAAAAGGGTGACTGGAAACATGCCATAGAAATATATCAAAAAGCAGTTCCGGAATTTGAAAGGGCGGAGCAGCCGGACGTCGCGGCAAACACACTGGTCACCATCGCGCAGATTTATAAAAATCATGGTGAAACAGAATCGGCGATTTTAAATTTCCAATCGGCGCGGGCGATTTATAAAAAGACTGCAAATTTGAAGGGGAAAATTCGCGTATACGGAAACCTGGGCTTGATTTACAAAAATAAAAATGACTATGAAGCAGCCGCGGAATATTTTGAACATGCTCTGGAAGCATCAGAAAAAGCAAATGATGAAAAAAGTATAGCCTATACTTATAATAATTTAGCCCTGGTTCATCAGCAAAGCAAAAACATTGAAAAAGCGCTGGAATATTATCAAAAATCAATCGATGGTTTGACTCAAATCAAAGATGAAAAAAATTTGTCACTGGCTTTGTCCAATTTGGCACTGATTTACCAAACTAAAGAAAATTGGGAAAAGGCTTTGGAATATCATCAGCGCGCTAAAGAGATTAAAGAAAAAATTGGAGACCAGGGAGGCGTTATTGAATCTTTTGACAATATTGGAAATATTTTTATGGCAAATAAAAAATGGGCAGACGCGGAAATTTATTTCAATAAATCGATACAATTGTCTGATAAGCTAAAGAAAGAAAAAAATCCAGATATTTGTGGGAATTTAGGTGTTGTGTATTTGCAGCAGGACTTGTTCAAAAAAGCTGAGCAGATGTTTGCGCTGGCAAACACGATTTATGAAAAAAAAGGAGATATACCGGAAATGGCAAAGATCAGGGCAAACCTGGGTTTGGTTTATTTTGAACAGAAAAAGACAAAAGAGGCAATTGAAGTATTGAATGAGGTGCTATTCTATTATTTAAATAAAGAATCGATCCCGGATATAAAAGAAGTCAGCGGAGCATTGACCAGACTACAAAAAGAAATGGATGAAGATCAATTTAATGACATCGCGGATAAGGCGTTGAATGACATCGCAAACAAAGGCATTCTGTGGGGAGGGCAACTGGTGTTAGCTGGAAACGAAGTGAGCCAGGTTTTGGTTAAAATGAAAAAAAAGAAAAAAGAGCGAGTCGCGAAAGGGCGAAAATAGGTTGGTGAATGGTTGTTGGTGAGTGGTTATTGGTGAGTGGTTATTGGTGAGTGGTGAGTAGTGAGTAGTGAATGGGATAAGCGAGGTCTAAACTCTAAGTAGTGCCAGTAAAAATGTAATTCACAGATGAAGATTTTGATGTGAAATTAGCTGGTTTATAAAATCCGTGAAAATCAGTGTCATCTGTGTTGTCCGTGTTCTTTTTATAATTTTAGTCATTTTAAGCATAACGCAGGAAATCTAAATAACATCGATATTCAGATTCCCTGGTTTGCCAGTTGTAACTAAATTTACATTGAGTTTTTAACCTTTAATCACAATTAGAATCTATGCGTTGATGAATCCTGATAAGCTCCTCTTCAGCGTCTTTTATAATTTCATCGAACATCTCTTTCATGCTCTGCATGTTATTTATCAACCCTACACTTTGACCAGCCATTAACGAGCCATGCTCGATGTCTCCATCCTGAACAGCGTTTCTCAACGCGCCAATCCAGAATTTTTCAATTTCAAATTGCGCTTCTTTTTTGGAAATTTTTCCTTCACGGCTTTTGAGAATTAATTCCATTTGCAAGTCGGCAAAGTCGGTCATACCCTTGTTTCGAATCGCCCTGACAGCAACGACGTTAAGTTCCGAACCCACGCCGGGAGTCGCGATGGCGTCCCTGGCTTTTGCCTTGATAAAGGCGTCTTTGAATTTTGGATTCACCTGGCACTCTTTTGTCATTACAAAACGCGTGCCCATTTGAATGCCACTGGCGCCCATGAGCAGCAGATGCGCCATGAATCTGCCGGTAGCAATTCCACCGGCAACAAAAACGGGAATTTCCTCCACAGCAAAAAGTACTTGCTGTAATAAAATTGATAAAGAAACATGACCAATATGTCCGCCTGCCTCGCTGCCTTCCAGCATCAACGCGTCCACGCCGGATGCGATCATTCGATGAGCAATGGATTCATTGGACGCAAAGGCAACCACCTTGGCGCCGGAATCTTTGGCGATCTTGATTTCTGATCCACGCGGAAAACTTCCCGCGAAAATGATAAACGGGACTTCTTTTTGGGTGGTGATCTTGAGCTGTTCTTTGTAGTTTGGTGCTATAGTAATCAAATTCACAGCAAATGGCTTGTCTGTCTGATTACGGACATTATCAATTTCCCGCGCCAGAATATCCGGCGGCAAATTCCCACCAGCCAAACAGCCGAAGCCACCATGATTAGCAACGGATGCAACTAATTTATGATCTGATATCCAGGTCATGGCACCTGCCATAATCGGATATTGCACCCCGAGGAATTCCTTTCCTCTTTTCCATTGTTTTTCCAGATGTTTCATAATTAACCTCTATTACTTTGAACGATTAAAATTTTCTGTTTTGGTCAGTTATTATAATATATTTATTTAACTTTGTCAAGTAATATTTCTTACCAACAAAGGTGAAGATTAATATTTTGATATGAATTATATTTGACAATGTCAAAAAAAATAGTTATCTTTTTTAAAATAACAAAAATGGAGTGAGCAATGAAAAAAACCATATTTTTTATTTTGACTTCTCTATTTTCAACTTCATTATTTGCAGTAGGTGACTACTGGCAGCAATATGTCCATTATGATTATAAAGTCAAACTCGATGTGGAAAGTCACACGCTGAGCGGTGACGGAATCATTACTTACAAAAACAATTCTCCCGA
>NBLI01000205.1:1334-5498 GCA_002084535.1 Candidatus Zhuqueibacterota bacterium 4572_119 | reverse complement strand
AATATTCTTCCGGATTGATGGTCGTTTCAATGGCTTGAATGGACGGATCAAGAAATCCTTTGCCAGTCAGCGTAAACTTGTCAGTTGCCAGATCTCGGTTTTGGGATGTTAGGTTGGATTCAAATGTTTTTTGTTGATTTAGCTTAAGAGATTTTTTCTTTTCTTGGGTTGGAAGTGATGTTGAAATAACTTGGGATAAGGCTTCATGAATGAAGGGATTTAAAAATATACAAACTGACAAAAAAATAGTGAAAGAAAATTTCTTCAATTTTTACTCCAATAAATTATTTATAAAAGAGTTATCGTGTCAAGTTTATGTTTGAGCAAGGTTTTGTTCTGTTGTTAAATGTTTTTTGGAAATTTCCAATATAAATATATAAGGATAAAAAGTCAAGCACAATTTCCACGCTCTAGTAATACATCAGATACTGGTGGCAGACAGAGATGTCGTACACTTCAACTAAGTAATAAATTGTGCCATCAACAATTACATTTATTGATTTTATAGATGAGTCCATTTTAAAAACCAGGTATTTTAAGATTTTTCATAAATTATAGTGCTATAACTTCAATATAAACAGTATTTGTTTTGATTGGGAAATACCTAATTTTTACCTTTTTAGAGTTGACTCATAGATAGTATCAACAATTACTATTTCAAGTGTGCGACATCTTGAATACTCCCATAACTGAAGCGTTACACGCTCAAAATTATCAATTTAATCAGATCAGGAAGGATTTTCCAGAATTGATTTCGCGGAACTCAAATTGCACTAATTTACCTAAAAATTTGTTCCATAGAGCAAAAAGCCCTTGCAAATTTCTGTTTAAGTTATTATCTTCAGCCCTATGATTTTTGGCAATATGAAACTGGATGGCAAGGTTTTGCTGGCGCCTTTGGCGGGCGTTACCGATTCGTCATTTCGTCTGATTTGCCGTGAGTTGGGCGCGACCGCGGTGTTAACGGAAATGATCAGCGCGGATGGATTAATGCGCGGTAATAAGAGAACGCGCGAATACATGTTCTTTCGAAAGAGCGAACGTCCCATTGGTTTTCAGCTTTTTGGCACAGATCCTGAAATTTTCGCCAGAGCTGTTGACCAGGTGATGGAAGAACAGCCTGATTTTATCGATCTTAATTTTGGATGTCCGGTAAAAAAAGTTACCAGCCGGGGAGCTGGGTCAGCATTGATGAAAGACCCGGCAAAAATAGCACGAATCGCTGACGCGGTTGTCAAAAAATCTCCGGTACCAGTTTTCGCGAAAATCAGGAAAGGCTGGGACGCGCGGTCGGAAAATGCGGTGAAAGTGGCAAAAGAGTTGGAACAATCCGGTGTCCAGGCGATTGTCATTCATCCGAGAACTCAGGCGGAACAATTTAAGGGGCACTCGGATTGGAGCATGATCGGCAAAGTGAAACAGGCAGTCTCCATTCCTGTAATTGGCAATGGAGATATCCGGGGAGGTGAAGACGCCCAACGAATGATCAATGAAACCGGATGTGATTTAGTGATGATTGGCAGGGGAAGCTTGGGAAATCCCTGGGTTTTTCAGCAGGTGAATCATTTCTTAAAAACAGGCGAAAAACTTCAACCACCGGATTTAGAGGAAATGTTCAGGATAATTGTCAGACATCTTGATGATAAAATCAGTCTGACTGGTCCCCGGCGCGCGGTTTATGAAATGCGCAAACATATTAGTTGGTATTTGAGGGGATTACCCGGCTGTGCCCAAATGCGCGCGCAGTTATTCGATTTGACAGAAGTGGACGAAATTAAAAATAAATTAAAGGAGTTTTTTTCTAACATTGAAAATTAAATTATGTGAAGACAACGAGATCCAGACGAAAAAAAGGTTTTGGTTTGTCTGGCATCGCATGTTTGATAATTAGATATCCCAGCTTCTTTCTCGAAATAAACTAATTAAAGAAATTGATTAAATATATCGGAGGATGCAATGCAAAGAAAAAAAATAATTATCATGGGCGCTGCCGGACGTGATTTTCATAATTTTAATTTACGATACCGGGATAATGAAGAGTTTGATGTTGTTGCTTTTACCGCGACACAAATTCCTGATATTGAAGGAAGAGCATATCCGGCTGAATTGGCTGGAAAATTATACCCCGACGGAATTCCCATTCACGCGGAGGAAGAACTCATTGAATTAATAAAAAAGCACGATGTTGATGGTGTTGTTTTTTCATACAGCGATGTGCCTCATGAATATGTGATGCACAAAGCCGCGCTGGTAAATGCTGCCGGCGCTGATTTTCTTTTATTAGGTGATGAATCCACCGCGATTAAGAGCAAGGTACCAGTGATCTCAATTTGCGCGATTCGTACCGGCTGTGGTAAAAGCCAGACAACGCGGCGCGTGAGTGAAATTTTAAAAGCGATGGGGAAGAAGGTTGTGGCGATCCGTCATCCCATGCCCTATGGTGATTTGGCTGCTCAGAAAGTTCAGCGTTTTGCCAGTTATGAAGACATGGATAAACATAAATGTACCATCGAAGAACGGGAAGAATATGAACCGCACATAGATCGCGGCGTGATCGTTTACGCGGGTGTGGATTATGGCGCGATTCTCGAAGAAGCTGAAAAAGAAGCCGATGTCATTCTCTGGGATGGCGGGAATAATGACACGTCATTTTACAAATCAGATTTGCACATTGTTGTAACGGATCCTTTGAGAGCCGGACACGAAACCGCTTATTATCCGGGTGAGACCAATTTGTTGATGGCTGATGTTGTGGTCATTAATAAAATTGACAGCGCGGATTATGATGATGTTGAATATCTGCGGGAAACGATTCGCGAAGTTAATCCGAACGCGATAGTTGTTGACGCTGCTTCTCCATTGATGGTTGATGATCCCAATTTAATTCGCGGGAAGAGAGCGCTTGTTGTTGAAGACGGACCAACTTTGACCCACGGTGAAATGACTTTTGGAGCCGGCGTGGTTGCCGCTGAAAAATACGGCGCTGCTGAAATTGTCGATCCCAGACCCTGGATTGTTGGAAAGATTAAAGAAACATTTGAAAAATATGAGGACATTGGCGCGTTGCTTCCGGCGATGGGATATGGCGACGAGCAAGTGAAAGATTTGGAAAAAACAGTGAACGCGGTTGATTGTGATGTGGTTGTTATCGGAACACCGATCGATCTGCGGAAAGTGATAAAAATTGACAAACCAGCAGTGAGGGTGAGTTATGATCTACAAGAGATTGGCAAACCAACACTCGAAGATGTATTGACAAAATTTAAATAAAATAAATTCCCGGAATTTGAAAAAATCAGGTTCCGGGATTTTTTTTAGAGTGCTTGATACATGAAAAAGGGAGGTAAACTGGTTACGAGGGTGATTCGGAATAATCAACCGGTACCAGCATTTTACAAAATAGCCAGTTACCGGTAACCAATAACCACTCACTATTAACAAGTATTCTGTAACAGATTTTGATAAATTTGAAAACCTAATTAATTATTATAAAGAACAAATCTCTCTTTGCGGTAAAATCAAGGAGGCAGAATGAAGATACACGAATATCAGGCAAAGGGTATTTTGCGGAAATTTAATGTCCCGGTACCTGAAGGTAATGTTGCTTTTAGCGCGCAGGAAGCGCGAAAGATTGCTAAAGAATTAGGCGGTGGCGTTGTGATCGTCAAAGCACAAATTCACGCCGGTGGCAGGGGTAAGGGCGGCGGCGTTAAGCTGGCGAAAAATCCGGATGAAGCTGAACAACTCGCCAAAGAAATGATCGGTATGAATCTGGTAACTCATCAAACCGGACCCGAAGGCAAAGAAGTGCACCGGGTTTTAGTAGAACAGGGTTTGAATATTGAGAAAGAATTTTACGCGGGTTTGGTATTAGACCGTGTTACATCACAGCTTGTTTTTATGGTCAGTACCGAAGGCGGCGTGGAAATCGAAAAAGTCGCGGCGGAAACACCGGAAAAGATTTTAAAAGAATGGATCGATCCGGCAGTGGGATTTCAAACTTACCAGGCAAGAAGTCTGGCTTTTGGTTTGGGTTTGAAAGGCGACCAGTTTAAAAATGGCGTAAAATTCCTGATCGCGCTTTACAAGGCATGCCTTAGCGTGGACGCTTCTTTGGCGGAAATAAATCCGCTGGTAGTAACAAAAGAAGGGGACGTGCTGGCG
>NBLI01000205.1:0-1327 GCA_002084535.1 Candidatus Zhuqueibacterota bacterium 4572_119 | reverse complement strand
TTACAAGGCATGCCTCAGCGTGGACGCTTCTTTGGCGGAAATAAATCCGCTGGTAGTAACAAAAGAAGGGGACGTGCTGGCGCTTGACGCGAAAATCAATATCGATGATAACGCGCTTTATCGCCATAAAGATATTCTGGAATTACGTGATCTGGATGAGGAAGAACCACTGGAAGTCGAAGCATCCAAATATGATTTGAATTACATTAAACTCGATGGTGATGTGGGGTGTATGGTTAACGGCGCCGGACTGGCAATGGCGACCATGGATTTGATTAAGTTAGCCGGTGGTGAGCCCGCGAATTTTCTCGATGTGGGCGGCGGCGCCAGCGCGGAAACTGTGGAAAATGGTTTCAAGATTATTCTCGGTGATCCCAATGTGAAAGCTGTTTTGATAAATATTTTTGGCGGTATTGTTCGTTGTGACCGTGTGGCAACAGGCGTGGTGGAAGCGGCAAAAAAGATTGGCGTAAAAATTCCCATGATCGTCAGGTTAGCCGGAACCAACGCGGAAGAAGCCGCTGTAATTTTGGATAATTCAGGGCTGGAATTTTTAGTGGCAAATTCTTTTGAAGACGCCGCAAAAAGAGTTGTAGAGGCATTGGGTAATTAAACAAGAGTGAATAGCGCGCGTTAATGAGAATTCCGCGCGAAAATTTTGGATATAAATTCTCTGCTAAATTTAGAAAATATAAATTTTGGAGGATACAAATTGAGTATATTAGTCGATAAAAATACACGTTTGGTTGTCCAGGGAATTACTGGTGGCGAAGGCACATTTCATACCGGGCAAATGATCGAGTATGGAACCAACGTCGTTGCAGGAGTAACTCCGGGTAAGGGCGGACAAAAGTTTGATGATAAAATTCCTGTTTACAATACAGTAGCGGAAGCTGTCGAAAAAGAGGGAGCTAACGCTGCAATCGTTTTTGTACCGCCCGCGTTCGCGGCGGACGCGATTCTCGAATCCGCCAGCAGCGGGGTAGAGTTGGTCGTTTGTATTGCTGAGGGAATTCCCACATTGGATATGGTAAAAGTTTTTGAGTTTCTGAAAAAGCGTCCCGTAAGATTAATCGGGCCAAATTGTCCGGGAGTTATTTCACCGGGAAAGGCGAAAGTCGGGATCATGCCCGGTTTTATTCATAAAGAAGGATCGGTGGGCGTTGTTTCCAGGAGCGGAACTTTGACTTATGAAGCCGTGCATCAATTAACCCAATTGGGCATTGGGCAAACCACCTGCATCGGTATTGGCGGTGATCCTATCATCGGGACAAATTTTGTGGACGCGCTGGGGCTATTTGAGCAGGACCCGGAAACAAAGGCGGTT
>NBLI01000204.1 GCA_002084535.1 Candidatus Zhuqueibacterota bacterium 4572_119 | reverse complement strand
CTGTCCATTTTATTGACAAAAGCGATCTTGGGGATATTATATTTTTCTGACTGGCGCCACACAGTTTCTGATTGTGGTTGCACACCGCCAACAGCACAAAATAGCGCGATTGTTCCGTCCAGCACGCGAAGACTTCTTTCAACTTCAGCGGTAAAATCAACATGCCCGGGTGTATCGATAATATTTATTTCATGGTCATTCCACAATGCAGTAGTCGCTGCTGAAGTTATCGTGATCCCCCTTTCCTTCTCCTGGTCCATCCAGTCCATTGTTGCGGCACCATCATGCACCTCACCAACCCGATGAATTTTACCGGAAAAATATAAAATACGTTCTGTCGCGGTTGTTTTTCCCGCGTCAATATGAGCCATGATGCCGATGTTCCGAACTTTGCTCAATGGTAAAATGTTAGCCAAAACAGTAACTCCTTTTCTTACTAATAAATTAAAAACTCAATAAATTGAAATTAAAAAATCATATTAAACATTATGTTGTTATCGATCAACGTTTAATAGTTCAGTCTATAATAAAACTTGTATAAAATACTACTTTTGAACATGCTACATTAGATTAACTGAAACTGAAATGGGTTCACAACCAAAAAATAAAAAAGTGAAACTATCTTGTCAGCATAAAAACATGCAGTTAAACAGTGATATTGCAGGCTCTGTGAATAAAGGCGTCAAATATAGACTTTTTCAAATCAAAAGTCAATGTTTTTTTATTTTTTTTTCATTTTTTTGGGACCAGGAAATATAAGGATTTGCATATACAGGAATGATTATATTAAATTCAGGGCGTATGGCTATAAAAAGTTTGCAAGGTATTAGTAAAAAAAAATCCCCGCTATTCACACAACGGGGATCTTCTTTATTACGAGAAACCAACGAGGTTGGATTACATTTTGGCAAATGTTGAATTTTCAAAATCCTGAACCAGTCCGGTAACTACACGGCGGACAGTTTTATTTCTGTCATTTTTGGCTACTTTTTTCAATGCTGGTAATGATTCAGCATCACCGATTTTGTGAAGTGCTATCGCGGCAACGATTCTTGCTTTATAGCTTTTTTCAGTCTTTAACATTTTGACCAATGGTTTTACAGCATCTTCAACTTTTCTTTCACCTAACAATTGCGCAGCACTTGACCGGACGCCAATATTTTCATCATTTAACAGATTAATCAAATTGGTATCATATTCACTCAAATTTTTTGCATATCCAGCGCTAACAAAGAGAACGAAAATCAACGCGAATGACAATAACTTTTTCATCTTTTGTACCTCCAAAATTCATATTCAGGTGTATGATTTATATTAATGTTCACTTCTCTCTATAGCAACCGTCATGCCAAACTATTTTTTGATTTTTTTGCTAATCTAACCTGTTGATTAATATCAACTAACAAGTTCGTTTGACGTTTTGGCAAAATTAGGTGAACAAGATATTTGGAACCATTCCCCCACCAATGGTACCATTTGTACCACCATTTTAATCACATTTTTAAAACCTTTGTACCCAAACAAGCGCAAATTTACCAATATTTACAGCCACTTTCCAGAGATTGATATAAAAAAAATCTATTGACATTTTTGATTTATTTTAGTATATTAATCAAAAATAGAAAGTTATTAAGGAAGAAACTTGGAAAGGGAATCATGCCGCATCATAAATCAACTAAGAAACGTGTGATATTAAGTTGGAAACAGAATCGATACAACCTCGCTTATAAAACAAAAATGAAAAGTATGATTAAGAAGGTTAGGAGTATTACCGACAAAGATTTGATTCAGGAAGAATTGAAGAATGCTTATTCATTATTGGACAAATTAGTTTCCAAAGGGATTATTCATAAAAATAAAGCCGCTAATCAAAAATCGAAATTAGCAAAATACGCTGGCTCTTTGAATTAAGAAATTATCGTTACAATTATGAGACCGGGTTGACAAAACCTTGCCGGTAACTCCCCCTAATTCCGGTAGGGTCGTTAATTCCGGTCTCTTTTTTTCATCGCTTACTCTTTTTGTCTTATCTCAAAATATATCCTCTTTTTTCTCATAAGTTAACAAATCAATTAATTCGTTACGGCTAAATTGTTTCGCAACTTTGGCATCATCTTCCCTGATGAGTTCGTCCATCAATCTTTTCTTTTTCGAAATTATTTTATCAATTTTTTCCTCAAGTGTGCCATCAGTCACCAATTTAAATACCTGCACACCACGAGTCTGTCCAATCCTATGAACGCGATCAGTCGCCTGGTCCTCAACAGCAGCATTCCACCATCGGTCATAATGAATAACAACTGATCCACCAATAAGATCAATTCCCTGACCCGCGGCGCGTAAACTACCGGTAAATACTTTACAATCAGGATCATTATTAAATCGGTCGATCATTTCTTTCCTGTTAATAGTCGCGCCTTTTATCGTCGCGAAGTTTATTTCTCTGTCGGTTAAATACTGCTCGATTAATGCCAGCATGTTTAAATACTGACTAAAAACAACGACCTTAAATCCACTGTTCAAACTTTCTTCCAGTAATTCACAAAATAAATTCCACTTCCCGGATTGATATTTATTATAATCCAGTTCTCCGTTTTCCAATTGCGCCGGGTGGTTACAAACCTGCTTCAAAGTGTTTAGCACAGCGAAAATATGAATATAGGGCACTTTTTCGTTTTCATCATACAATTGAGCGATGAGCGATTGAGCCCGTTCCTCGATTGTTTTTTTATACAATTTCAGTTGATCCGGACTTAATTCACACTTTCGGATATCCTCTATTTTCGGCGGTAATTCAGACAACACCTGTTCCTTGGTTCGCCGCAGCATAAAAGGATTAATTACTTTGCGCAATTCTTCTGTTTTTTCTTTATTTCTTTGACGCTCGATTGGTACGATATATTGTTTGCGGAAGGAAAAGTCTCCTCCAAGATATTCCGGCAGCAGAATATCGAACAAAGCTTTTAATTCAGAAAGACTATTCTCAATGGGAGTACCAGTAAGCCCCATGCGCATACGGCTGTTTAGCTGGTTCAGAGCCGCGTTGGTCAGGCTGGATTTGTTTTTCGCTGTTTGAATTTCATCAAAAACCGCCAGCTCAAAATCTATTTCTGCTAATTGCTCCAGGTCATTTCTCAAAATACCATAAGATGTTAAAATGATATTGTATTTGTTTTTATTTAGCGTATCCAAATTTCTACCTGCTCCAAAATAAAGAATCAGGTTGGTCTTTTTTTTGAGTTGCGAAAGTTTATCTTCCCAATGAGGTAAAACAGAAGTCGGAGTCACAACCAAGAAGTTAGAGTTTCTTTTGAGATATATTGTCATTGCGTCAATTAAAGCCAGGGATTGATACGTTTTACCCAATCCCATATCATCGCACAATAAACCAGACAAATTATTTTCATACAAAAACCAGAGCCATTGGAAGCCGTTTTTCTGGTATTCGCGAAGTTTATATTTAAACTGGTTCAAATCTGGGGCTTGGGAGATCGGTCTGAATTTGGTTAAATTTTCAACGACCTCCTCCAGTGTACGCCGCGTTTTGATTTTGCTTTTTAACGGGAGATGGGCATTCAATTTAATAAAATTCATTTTTTTAATTTTGAGATTTTTTTCAGCCGTATTTCCCGACAACTCAAACTCGACAGATTCATCACTTAAAAAATTTTGAATCCATTTAAATTCCAGTTGATTCAAATCCAGCCACACTTTTTTTCCAATCAGGTATCTCCTTCCTTCCCGCAACGCGTTGTAAATATCATACAAAGATACTGTGTCATCACCAATGCGATATTTCAAAGAAAGGTAGAGCCAATCTTCTTTCATTTTATCAACAAAAACATCAACTGATTTTACCTGCTGGTACAAATCTTTAATCTGCAACGCGGGACTGACCTTGAAGAAATCTCCAGCGTCAATATATTTTTTGTACTCCCGAATTAATTTGAATATTTTTTTGTTTGGGATGTGAACTTCCTCAAAATTAAAAAGTGAACCGACCACCGGTTTTTTTTTATTTTTTTCTGATAAAAATATTGGATCTTCCCCGGGGACTTCTAATACTGGTGTAATTCTTAAATCATGTTGATCGGTAATTTCAAGAGAATAATTTAACAGGATAACATCATCGCTTATGTTCAGAGATTTTTTAACATTTTCATTTTGCGCCAATTTTTGTAAAATCCGTGGCGCCTGCTTTTTGGGAAAATGAAACTTAAACTTATTACCTTCTGAAATTATAATCAGACTTTGGGTTTTTTCAGAATATTCCACAGAAAAATTCCTCTTGTCGTATCCCAAAAACCATGATTTCCCAATATCAAACCAATAACTATCCTCAAATTTTTGCAGCCACGATTTATACCCGGATTCATTCATGCGAATCTCCAGGTCTGTTTTTTCACCCGGAAGAAACTGGAAATTTTCATCAAATGTATTTTCCGGGATCTGGTCATCTCTCAGGTTATCAAATAACAGGTATCGATATTTTTGAATCAAACGAATTTTGTAATTATCCGGTACTATAAATTCAAAAATTTTATTTTTTTCATGGTCTTCACCCGACAAAAAATATTCAATTTCTCCATCAGTTTCTTTTACTCCGGCTTCAATGTCCAGCCCTTTTTCATCAAAATAATCATAACAAATCCGGGAAATATTATTCCAGAGACTCTCCTCATAATATTTAGCAAGTGTATTTTCAATGTTTTTTGGTACACTATCTTTGGAATAAATAATTACAAAGAGTGCCACGATGTGCTGGCATTTCATACTCTGCATAAAGGCATTGCAGGAACACAAACCCTGAAAATATTTTCCGTTGTTTGTTTTCCGAAGAGTTGTCCAATACGTTCCTCTTTTATCTGTAAACTTTGCCGTATAAGAATCTCGGATAAAGTCAAAATAATCATAATCTCCGGCTTCAAAAATCTGCTGCCCAATCTTTAAAAACTGGCTGGGAAAATCTTGACTAATTTTTTTAGGTAATATTTTCATGTTCGTATCCGTCGTCTTTTAAAATCAGCATTTCATATCATTATCATATTCTAATTGAATATCTTAAAATAAGTCGGTCTGACCGTGCTGAATATCAACCGGTACTGCGATTGATGATAATTGCGGGTAATGTTCTAATAAAGATTGCGGGACGTTAATTTTTGAGTTATCCATAAAAAACATGGTTTGAAGCCCATTAGCCACTGCCTGTCCCCTATAGTGGTTATTATAAATAATGAAAATTTTCGAGCTGTTTTCCATCATGTTTTCAACATTTTTTCTAATTTGCTGTAAATCAGTTTTATCGTATAAATAATCGTAGCGGCTGGTTACCGTGGCATCTTTTCCGAACCAATTTTTATAATTTCTTCCGTGCAGCCTTAAATAGCCTATCTTTCCCAAAGTAAAAGATGTGAGTGGAATTGATTCCCCGATTACCGGTTGATCGATATTTGCGAAACCGGCTTGATAATCATTTAGAAAATCGAAAAAACTTTCTTCATTCCACGATTGATGACGAACTTCGACGACCGGAGAATATTCTTTGAATTTGTCTAATACCTTTTCCAGCCAGGCTTTATTCTCCACGGTATTTTTAAATGACCAGGGAAACTGCACCAATGTCGCGCCCAACTTGCCATTATCCCTTAATACATCCAAACCGCTTTTTACAGTTACTTCATCGTGTTGGCCCGGAAAAGAATTCCTTTTATGAGTAAAGCCCTGCCATAATTTATAGCTAAAAAGGAAGTCGGGATTCTCCCCGACGCGGCGTACCCAACTCGCAAGAGTTTTCATCGCGGGAGGATGATAAAATGAACTATTTATCTCGATAGTGTTAAAATAACCCGCCAGGTATTTTAATTGGTCAAAATTCTTATCCTTTTTGGGAGGGTAAACAATTCCGTCCCAATCTTTGTACGACCAGCCAGCAGGCCCAATGTAAAATTTTGTTTTCATTATTCAAGTTAACTTTTTAGCTGATAGTTGGCTACAACTTTCTCAACAGGATTAAAATTTTTCAACGCACTTTCGGGCAAAATATTTCGGCTGCATCAGCCTCAAAACCGGGAACTCGTTAAGCGAACGGCTCCATTGACTAACTCGAAGATAGCGGTCGAAAAAATTCCAGTAAACAAGTCCGCCGTCACTCTCCGGCTCCAACAAGTAAGCTGCCAAATCCGCCAGGGGCTGATCCATTCCCACAAAATAAGTTCCAGCTTTAATTTTCCTTTCACCTGATTTGTAAATTCCTGATATTTTCGTTGTCAAATGTCCCTGGTACATTCGTTGGCTGTTCTCAATTTTTTCGACCTGAAATGATGTGACTTTTAATTCTACGGATTCAGTCAACTGTTCAACAATAATTCCATGCTGTAATAATTTATCTGCTATTTCTTTTTTATTCTCTGAAATGAAATAACCTTTTGGTAAACTAACAGATTCAGTACTGACAAATTTGCCATAAAAAGGTACATGATAATTTTTCAAACGATCTGTTTTTTTAGCGCGTTTTCGTCCCCTCGCGTCCTCATAAGCTTTTACCGCGAAGCACTGTCTCCTGATCTACCTTTTGAATAAGCTGCTTCATTTCCGCTGTGTGCTTGTTTGAGTATTCCAGTATCAATTCCACAAAGTGATAACAAGCGCGAACCCGCGTTTCAAAATCCGCGTAAGCGTAATTTTCATTTAAAACAGCGAACCTGTTTCGCAGTCCCCAATAATTGGTGCTGTAAAATGGCTGATGATTGAAAGTCCGCCATCCCTTGGTCGGCTCCGAAGAATCCGCGAAATAACCATAGGGAATTGATAGAATGTTGTATTTTGACGCCAATTTTTTAGCAACTTTTGGAAACAACTTTTCCCGCATGTAGCGAGGAATTTCTTCGTTGCCGTTGGGATTGTGAGCTGTGGCGTATGTCAGTGGTTCCTGGTGATAAGAGCCATTTGTGGTGTGCAAATCGATTAATAACATCGGGTCCCAGCGATTCAAAATATAGCGGATGGCGCCGTTATTTTCCGGGCTTTCGATTTTAATATAATCCCGGTTCAAATCCAGGTTTT
>NBLI01000203.1 GCA_002084535.1 Candidatus Zhuqueibacterota bacterium 4572_119 | reverse complement strand
GGCGCTAACAGCGACTGCTACTCCAGTGGTTCAGAAAGATGTCATTGAATTACTGAAGATGAAAAAGCCGGACACATTCCAGGCGAGTTTCAACAGGGAAAATCTTGTTTACCGCGTGCTGCAGAAAGGGGACACCTATCAGCGAATATGCGATTATTTGAACGCTCATCCCAATGAGTCGGGAATAATTTATTGCCAGAGCCGGAAGACAGTGGAAAGTGTCGCAGAAAAACTCCGCGCGGATGGTTTCCGGGCGCTGCCATATCACGCGGGAATGGAAAGCACAAATCGTTCTAAAAACCAGGATCAATTTATTAAAGATAACGCTGAAATCATTGTTGCCACGATTGCGTTTGGCATGGGCATCGATAAGCCAAATGTGCGATTTGTGATTCATTATGATTTGCCGAAAAATATCGAGAGCTATTATCAGCAAACAGGACGAGCCGGCAGGGACGGGCTAAAGAGTGACTGCATCTTGTATTACAGTTACGGTGATAAAGCTAAAATCGAATATTTCATAAATAATATGGAGAAACCGCACGAGAGGAAAATTGCTTACAATAAGCTGAGTCAAATGATACATTATTGTGATACTCTTGTTTGCCGCCGCCGGGTATTGCTGGAATATTTTGGCGAAGAATTTACTCAGGATAATTGTGGCGCCTGTGATAATTGCCTCAGAAAGGACGATGAGTCTGGCAAATTCGACGGAACAGTTATCGCCCAAAAACTTTTATCATGCGTTTATCGCATGGACCAGCGTTTTGGAATGACTTACGTGATTGACGTTTTACGAGGCTCGAAAAGCGAGCGAATATTTCATAACAGACACCAGTTTCTTTCCACTTACGGCATTGGATCTGACATTAGCAAAAAACAATGGCAGGTTTTTGCCAGGGAACTCATGCAGCAGGGGCTGTTAGTCATCGAAGGGGGCGAATACCCTGTATTAAAATTAACGAAGAAAAGTATCGATGTTTTATTTAAAAAAGAAAAAGTATTTCTAACCCCATACGTCGAATACAAGGCAAAGAAGGTTAGCGATGATACTCTCGATTATGACCGGGGATTATTTGAGAGACTGCGTCAGTTAAGAAAAAGAATTGCTGATGAGCAAAACGTACCGCCCTATGTAGTCTTTCACGACAGGACATTGCGCGATATGTCAAGACAAATACCTGAATCGTGGAATGATTTAAAAAATATTTTCGGAATGGGAGAGTCAAAATTGAAACGATACGGACCGAGATTTTTAAAGGAGATTGTGGGATACATTCAACAAACGAAAAGTGGGATTTGAGAAGCTGAAATTTGTTACTGGTGATTGGTTACTGGTGATTGGTGATTGGTGATTGGTGAGTGGGGATTGTCTGAAGTTGTAATTATGGTCGATTAAAAAAAATAGTAATAAACTCGAAGTGTTTTACAAAAGTTTAAAGGGGAGAATAATGCGGGCAGTGGTTCAGCGGGTTTCCAGTGGTTCGGTTACTATCGATGAAAAAGTCGTTGGGCGGATAAAAAAAGGTCTGGTGATTTTATTAGGTGTGAAAAATGGTGACACTGAAGAGGACGCAAAATTCATCGCTGATAAATGTGTGAACCTTCGCATTTTTTCAGACGCGGAAGGGAAGTTTAATCTTTCCGCTCTTGATGTCGGGGGAGAATTGTTGGTCATTTCCCAGTTCACTTTATATGGCAACACGCGAAAGGGCAGACGCCCCAGTTTTGTGGATGCTGCTCACCCCGAAATTTCAGAGCCGCTGTATTTAAAATTCGTAGAATTTTTAAAACAAAGCGGGCTGAAAGTCGCCACTGGCGAGTTTGGCGCAATGATGTTGGTGGAAATAAATAACGATGGACCGGTAACAATTTTAGTAGAAAGTAAGGAGTGAAGATGGAATCAGAAAGATGTATTTTTTGTGAAATTGTTAGAGGGGATTTGCCCGCCGAAATCATTTACCAAAATGATAAAGTAATCGCGTTTAGAGATATTCGTTCACAGGCGCCGGAGCATATTTTGATAATTCCCAAAGAACACATCCCAACCTTGAATGATCTTAGCACTGAACATAAAGAGTTGATGGGTAATTGTTGATGGCACAATTTATTATTTAGTTGAAGTGTACGACATCTCTGTCTGCCACCTGTAACTGAGGTATTACAATTCACCAAAAAAAAACTTGCTTTTAAATGCTGATTTTAGTATATTTTTCAACTTGAGAGAAAATTAAACAGAAAAAAACACGAGAGGAGGTTGATTTATTGATGCCCAGTGTTAAAGTACGCGAGGGTGAGCCATTTGAAAAAGCTTTCAAGCGATTTACAAAAGCGTGCGAAAAATCCGGTTTGATGTCTGAAATTAAAAAACATCAGCATTTTGAAAAACCGAGTGAGCGCCGCAAAAGAAAGTTAAACGCTGCGAGAAGAAAAATGAGAAAGCTTCAAATAATGGAAAACATGTAAAGTAATATTTTGATTTTTATTAGGAAAGAATCCTCAAGGATAAATAAAATCAAATATAAAACAGGCGTTTTAGAGAGGTAAATGATGTCGATGCTTGACAAACTCATGAGCGAAATGAAAGAAGCCATGAAGACAAAAGATCAGGTCAGGCTGGGAACGGTCAGAATGTTAATATCCCAGCTAAAAAACGCCAGGATTGATTCCGGTGAAGAATTGACACCGGAACAGGAATTAAGTGTTTTAACTACCGCCGCAAAAAGAAGAAAAGAAGCGATTACGGTTTATGAAACGAGTGGACGTGAAGATTTGCTCGAACAAGAGCAAAAAGAGTTGGCAATAATTAATGAATTTTTACCCGAACAAATAAGTGATAAAGATATTGAACAGGAAGTGGCAGCCATTATTGAAGAAACCGGCGCCACAAGTTTGCGGGATTTGGGAAAAGTCATGTCTGAGGCGATGAAACGTTTAAAAGGCAAAGCTGATGGAAAAAAAGTCCAGACAATTGTCCGTTCAAAATTGGCTTGAAAACTTCTTAAAATAATTTCAAAAAGTGAATAAAGGGATTTTATACTTTATTCGCTTTTTTTATGCTCAAAAAAAATTGGTAATAAAAATGCCAAATGAATTAGATGAAATAATTATTGATTTTATTATTGTTCTTATCTTACTAACTGCGATTTACCGTGGTTACAAAAGAGGTTTCATTAAAGAATTTATGAGCTTTTTTGGCACTTTTGTCAGTCTGGTTCTGGCAGTCAGGTATATGTCAGATATTACGAACGTGCTTTATGGGACAGTGAGCTTGCCGCATTCCGCCATTACTGTGATTTCATTCTTAATAATATTTATTCCAATTATGCTTCTTTTCCGCTGGATATCAGTCAAGCTAAAACTGCTCTCAAAATTTTCATTTTCACTCGGCAGTATCGATAGAATTGCCGGGACGGCTTTTGGACTGTTAAAAGGCGCTGTTTTTGTCAGCATTTGTACAATTGTAATTTCATTAACAGGCTTGTCCGGATTGATGAGCAAACAAATAGATCATTCTGCTTTTTTTGTGCCAATGAAAAGAGTATTGCCCATTGTGTATGGTGTTACTAAAGTTATTTTTTTGGATAAATATAAATCATTTTATGTAGAAATGAAGGAATCGTTGAGCGTCCATTCCAAAGCGGTAATGGACACCAAAGCAGAAGATTTTTTAAGTGAATTTGAAGGAAAATAAAGCGGTGCTTTGAATTGGAAAAAGAAGTTCTCTCAATATTAGAGTTTGATAAAATAATCGAACACCTCATTCATCTCCCTGTTTCCCCATTAGGACAAAAACATGTTCAGGAATTAGAGCGGTTAACCGACCTGTCATTAATCGAGAAAAAGCTCAAACAAGTTACCGAACTACGCGATATACTGGATTTCGACGATCCTTTTCCTATATCAGGTTTAAAAGATATTACACCCGAAATAGACAAGATTCAATTGGAAGGAAGTTATCTTTCACCTGAGGAGCTAACTCGTGTATCGCAGACCCTGAAAGTTGGAAGGCGAATTAGTGATTACCTGAAAAAGCGAAAAGAAAACTATCCACTTCTTGCGCGGATTTGCGTTTCTATTTTTGTTTTCAAAGAAATTGAAAAAGAAATAACGCGCTGCGTTGATTTGGCAACGTATGAACTTTTTGATCACGCCAGCGCCGAGCTTAACAGAATTCGCCGCAGCATTAAAAGCCAGGAGGAGCAAATCAGGAAAAAGCTGGAAAGTATGCTTTCAACTTTTTCCGGTAAAGGGTATTTGCAGGAAAGCCTCATCGCTGTACGCAATGGCAGGCTGGTCCTCATGGTAAAGGATGAACATCGCCGTCGTGTGAAGGGGCTGGTTCATGATCAATCCGCCACTGGCGCGACTCTGTTTGTCGAGCCCATGGAATCTCTGGAATTGGGCAATAAAATTCGCACATTAAAAATTGAAGAAAAAAGAGAAGTTGAAAGAATTTTATTAAAATTGACTTCATTGATCCGGAACAACATTGTTGAAGTAGCAGATACAGTCAATTCCTTGGGAAAAATAGATTTTATTTATGCAAAGGCGCGATTCTCCAGAGAATTGCAGGCGTTTCAACCGGCGATAAATTCAAACAATAAATTGGAAATTATCAAGGGTAAGCATCCGCTGCTGGTTTTACGCTACGGAACAGAGCGGGATGTGGTGCCATTCGACCTTGCAATGGGAGAGAGGTTTAACAGCCTGGTGATCAGCGGGCCTAACGCGGGAGGGAAAACAGTTGCTTTAAAAACGATTGGTTTGTTGAGTCTGATGGTCTCCTGCGGGTTGCATATTCCTGCTGATCCGAGTTCAAATGTAGCAATTTTTAAAAATATTTTTGCCAGAATCGGTGATCAGCAATCGTTGGAAAATGACCTGTCAACTTTCTCTTCGCATGTGGCAGCTTTGAAAAACATCACGGATAACGCGGACAGGAAAAACCTGGTTTTAATTGATGAGATTGGCTCAGGGACGGATCCGGATGAAGGCGCTGCCCTGGCTATTGCTGTGATCGAAAAATTAACTTCAATCGGCAGCTTAACAATTGTTTCCACGCACCAGGGAGCGCTCAAGGTTTTTGCCCATGAAACTGACTTCGTGGAAAATGGTTCCATGGAATTCAACCGGGATACCCTGGAACCCACGTACAGATTTCGTTTGGGAATCCCCGGTTCAAGTTATGGATACGAAATCGCGCAAAGGTTGGGAGTCGCGGAAGAAATTACGACAAGAGCGAGAGAGCTGGTTGGCGAAAAGAAAACCCAGGTGGAAGCGCTTTTAACTGACCTTGAGGAGCGCTTGCTAAAATATCAAAATCTGACTACTGAACTTTCCCAAAAAGAAAGCCGTCTAAATTCGCTTCTCAAACTGTATGACAGGAAAGTATCGGAAATAAAAGACAGGGAATCTTTACTTAAAAAAGAGGCAGCAAAAGAAGCAGAGCAGATTCTAAAAAGCGCGAATGTAACCCTCGAACGCGCGGTAAAGCAAATCAGGGAACAGCAAGCGAGCCGGGAAGCGATTCGCAATTCCAAAGAGCTGATTCGGCAGGAAAGAGAAAAAATTAAACAGCAGAGTAAAAAAGTTTCTGAAAGAAAAAGTCAGCCAGGCGCGACAAAAGAGCCGCTAAAAAAAGTAGAGATTGGACAAGAGGTCTTTTGGCAGACATTCAACTCCAGGGGGCTGGTGGTCTCCCTGCCAGACTCATCAGGACGGGTTATGCTGCAAACCGGTGAAGTTAAAATAAAAGCACCGTTGAACGAATTGTTCCCGGTAGCTGAAACAAAGAAAAGAAAAGCGGGAAAAGCGCGGGTAAACATCAGCGCCAATTTAAAAAATTTAACCAGCAATGAAATAGATATTCGTGGTTGCACCGTTGAAGAAGGGATCGCCGTCATAGATAAGTTTTTGGATGAGGCGTTGATTTCAGGATTCGACCAGGTGTATGTCATTCACGGCAAAGGGACAGGGAGTTTGAGAAAGGGTATTTACACATTTCTTGACAAACACCCGCGGGTCAAAAGCCGGAATTTTCCAGAATGGAGTTTGGGTGATACCGGGATGAGTGTAGTTAAATTGAAATAATTGATTTTGTTTAAATTTAGGATAATTCATCAGGGAAACTAATCGGAGATTTTATGAGAATTAAACTCAGCAGTGTTATGGTTGAAGATCAGGATAAAGCCCTGAAATTTTATACGGATATACTTGGCTTTGTTAAGAAAACAGATATCCCCGTTGGGGAGTTC
>NBLI01000202.1 GCA_002084535.1 Candidatus Zhuqueibacterota bacterium 4572_119 | reverse complement strand
TATTTGAGAATTTAAAATATTATGTTGAAGCGAAAAAATTGAACCACACTGTTGATTCTTTTGCGTATCGAATACAGGAACGGGATGGTAGGACATTGATTCCTGAAAAATTATCCAAAGCAGGAATAAAAGGCGTTGTAACAGGGGAACTGATAAGAAATGGCGAGATAACAATTGGCGGAAAAGTAACCCGGCTGGATGAGGTGAGCCAAAAAAGACCGGGGCAGAGTTTTGTCTTTATGCTGGACACCCGAATGGATGAAACACTGCTTCATTTGGCGAAGGATGCTGACATGCTCGTTTGCGATTCAACTTACCTCTCCGATAGAGAAAATATGGCAAAAGAATATGGTCATTTAACAGCGAAACAGGCTGGAATAATCGCAAAAGAATCCAATGTCAGGAAACTCGTATTGACACATTTTTCCCAGATTTATTCTAATGTTAAGGAATTTGAAAACGAGGCAAAGTCTGTTTTTGAAAATGTCGTTGCTGTGAAAGACGGTGACATCGTTTCCATGCCAAAACGAAAAAGATATATGAAATGAAATTATCCAGCGAAGAACGACAAGATTTAGCTTACGCGAAAAGTTTATTGGAGAATCCAGGGCTCGCCGCTAAACTCACTAACGCGATGGCGAAACCCATTGAAAAAGGCTTCAATATGCTTCCTAAAAATTGGGCCAAGGTAGTAAATTTTACATCACGAAAATCCCTTCAGAAAGCACTGGAATTTTCAGTGCTCACTTTGGGAAAAAAGGAAGAAACGAGGTCTTCAGATTTTTGGCACAAAGCTGCGGTGGCGGCAACAGGCGCGACAGGCGGTTTATTTGGTTTGGTATCAATTCCAATTGAACTACCAGTCTCAACAATTTTTATGCTTCGCTCAATTGCGGACATCGCCCGGAGTGAAGGAGAGAATTTGGATGAAATAGAAACAAAGCTAAATTGCCTTCAGGTTTTTGCTTTGGGCGGGAACTCAAAAAATGATGACGCGGCCGAAACAGGCTACTATGCGGTTCGTTTGTCTTTTTCTAAACTAATAAGTGACGCGGTAAAACATGTCGCTCGAAGCGGAGCTTCCACCAGAGGAGCCCCGATATTAGTAAAATTTATTTCAACTGTCGCGTCACGATTTGGTGTCGTAGTTTCAGAGAAAGTGGCGGCAATGGCTATTCCAGCGATTGGCGCATTCGGAGGCGCTATGGTTAACACAATATTCATTGATCACTTTCAGGACATGGCGCGGGGACACTTTATTATCCGGAGGCTGGAAAGAAAATACGGAATTGAATTTGTATATCAACAATATTTGGAATTATCCTAATCCTGAAATGGTGTCAGGAAAAATTTAGATGGAGAGAGTAATATCTCAGTTACTGGTGGCAGACAGAGATGTCGTACACTTCAACTAAATAATAAATTGTGCCATCAATAATTACAATTTCAAGTGTGCGACATCTTGAATACTCCCATAACTGAAGCGTTACATGGAGAGATAAAGAAAACCGAAGAAATTGGAACATAATTACGAGTAAAGCGAATAAAACATTACTAAATTTTATTGAATCAAAAGCAGTTCTTTGACAACTAATATGTGGAAGAATTGAACGAAAGAATTATTGGCGAAACAGTTTGTTATTATAAGACAAAAGTGTGCCATATTTATGTAAAGGATTTGAAAAATGAAGATAGGATTGATCGGCTTAAAGAATTCGGGTAAGACCACAATATTTAACGCTTTGACAAAAGCACAGGTTGAAGTAAACGCTTTTTCAAACGCGAAGGCAGAACCGAATTTGGCGGTAGTAGAAGTCGGGGATGAAAGAATCAGAAAACTCTCAGAAATGTACGATCCCAAGAAGACCACCTTCGCGACTATCGAGCTTGTTGATTTCACGGGGCTTTCAGCAGGATCAGCCAGGGAAGGAACCTTTTCCAGTGAGTTTTTAAATTTGATAAAAACTATGGACGCGTTGGCATTGGTTGTAAAAAATTTTAAAGATGAACTGAATGGAGAACTGAATCCGGTTAAGGACATTCAGCAAATCAGTGATGAGTTGTTACTTTTTGATTTGATTTTCACTGAGAACCGGTTGGAACGGATAGCTCATCAGTTCAAACGTGGGAAAAAAACCAATGATCTGGTATTTGAAGAAAAAACATTAATACGAATATTGGATCATTTAAATAATAACAATCCTCTCCGCACCCTGGAATTAACCAGAGACGAAGAAAAAGTAATTCGCGGATACCAGTATCTAACGCAGAAACCATTTTTAGTGATATTAAATTCCGGTGAAGATAATTTCGGAAATGGTAACGGCTTAATCACCAATATTCAGAAGACCCATGATTTGATTGAATTTTCCGGTCAGTTTGAAATGGAACTGGCGCAGTTAGAAGATGAAGAAGACGCAAAAATGTTTATGGATGAGATTGGGATAGAGGCGTCAGCACGTGATAGATTAACGAAATTTGCCTATCAGATGCTCGGCTATATTAGTTTTTTTACAGTAGGGGCTGATGAAGTCCGCGCCTGGACTATCCAAAAAGGTGATTCCGCGGTACAGGCAGCCGGCGCGATTCATACTGATTTAATGCGTGGTTTTATTAGGGCGGAGTGCTTTTCTTACAATGATCTCATTCACGCTGGATCGGAAAAAGCGGTTAAAACCGAAGGGGCATTTCGGTTAGAAGGGAAGGACTATATTGTGCGGGATGGGGATATTATGAGTATTCGGTTTAATGTGTAAAATGTCTTACTAATAAATAATCTTATGATATTGAAAGTGATTAAAAATATTATCGAACAAAACGATACGAAATCAGCAAAGATTTTTGATTTCACGATCCAGGCGCTGATTATTATTTCTTTAATCAGCTTTTCAATCGAAACTATTCCTGATTTAAATGAAACATTAAGAAAATCTTTAAAAATATTAGAAATAATAACAATTACAATATTTACGTTTGAGTATATTTTGAGATTGATTGTATCAGATCGGAAATTAAAGTTTATTTTTAGCTTTTATGGTATTGTTGATTTATTGGCAATATTGCCTTTTTATGTTTCAAGTGGAATTGATTTAAGGTCAATTAGAGTTTTTAGGCTATTTAGACTATTTCGAGCGCTTAAATTGTTTAGGTATAGTGATGCAATAAATAGGTTTGGTAGGGCTTTCAAACAAATTAAGGAAGAACTAATTCTTTTCCTCTTTGCAACTTGCTTCTTATTATTTATTTCAGCTGTTGGAATCTATTATTTTGAAAATCCAGCGCAGCCAGAACAATTTAAATCTGTTTTTCATTGTTTGTGGTGGGCGGTAGCTACTTTGACAACGGTTGGATATGGAGATATTTATCCTATTACTGTTGGTGGAAAAATATTTACTTTTGTTATGCTAATAATTGGATTAGGAATTATCGCTGTTCCCACAGGTTTATTTGCGTCTGCACTGACAAGTACTCCAGATGAAGATGAATAAAATATAATCTAATCTAATATGAAAATTGGATATTTTAATTAATTTGTATCTAATGTAACTGGACGTGGCAAAATATGAAAAAATTCTCACAAGTCGGCAAATCCATCATCCGCCAGGACGGATTCGCCAAAGTTACCGGACAGGCAAAATACGCTGATGACATCAATTTCCCTGATCAGTTATTCGGAGTAATGGTCAGGCTGCCTGTCGCTCACGCAAAAATAAATAAAGTGGATTATTCAAAAATAGCGGATAACCCTGATCTATCAGCGATTTGTGATTGGCATGACATTCCCGGGAGCAACCGGATTGGAATCATTAAAAAGGACCAGCCAATTTTTTCTGATGATAAAATTGTAACTCCGGGAGATGTTGTGGGTATGCTGATCGGTGAATCTGAATCAGAGTTACTTAAATTGCGCGAAAAAATTGATCTTGAATTTGAAGAGTTGCCAGTACTATCTGATCCAACTCAATCACTTCTTCCCGACGCCCCCTTGATTCACCCGGAATTAGGAAGTAACCCAGAATCCATTCACCACGCGGAAAATCGTGGCGCAGGTTTTGGGATTACCATTGACAAAGGTACGAATAGAACAGGCGGAACTGGGCGGCTCATTTGGCGGCAAAGATGATACAATGAATATATTAGCGGCGAGAGCTGCTTTGGGTGCGTTAAAAACCAAACGCCCGGTTAAAATTCGTTACACCAGGGAAGATTCTGTTTTGGAATCATACAAGCGTCATCCCTATATTATGAATTATAAGGTGGGTTACAAAAAGGACGGCAAAATCCAAGCAATGAAAATAGAAATTATTGCTGATGGCGGCGCTTATGCCTCGATGAGTCCTTTTGTAACCTGGCGGACGGTGGTACAGGCAACAGGCCCTTATGAAATAGAAAATGTCCAGACCGATGTCCGAGCTGTTTATACGAATAATCCGTACACCGGCGCCATGCGTGGCTTCGGTTCCCCGCAGCCAATTTTCGCGCAGGAATCGATTATGGACGAGATCGCGCTCCGGCTTGATAAAACACCGGACGATATTCGGCGGATCAACGGTGTGCGCTTAGGTTCGATCACAACGACTGGACAAAAGCTGGAGAATCACGATGTCAATTTGATTAAGGTACTGGATAAGGCGGTTGAAGAATCGGATTTTAATAAAAAGTGGATTGAGAATCAAAAAAATAGTGTTGAACTTTTAGAGTATCAAAAAAAATCATTTTCAGGGGAACAGGTTGATTCTCTGATTTTAAGAGACAAAGACTTCGCACAACCTGAAAACTTAATTAAAAAAGGTATCGGGTTAGCCTTGAGCTTTCGCGGGTGTTCTTTGGGCGCTGAAGGAATCGATGCGGCAGCCGCTTACTTGTCGGTTCAGCAGGATGGATCAGCCTATCTTCTTTGCGGTCTGGCTGAAAACGGGCAGGGATTAAAAACAACTTTTTCAATAATCGCGGCAGAGGTCCTGGGAATAAAAGCGGATGATATCCATTATTTAGAAATGAATACCGGCTTAATCCCGGACAGCGGCCCTACCGTGGCATCCCGTTCAACATTGATGGGCGGAGGCGCGGTAAAAGCGGCGGCAGAGATTGTGCGAGCCCGTTTTGAAAAAATGTTGATAACTGAATGGAGCTTGGACGAGGGGGACGAAATTCAATTTAGCGATAACGAAGTCTCTGTGAAGGGAAAACCGAAACAGAAAATGCTATTTCCTGAATTGTGCTCGCTGGCTTTCAACAAAGGTGTGAATCTGGCTACTGTTGGATGGTATCCGGGTCCTAAAGTGAATTGGGATGAAGAAATCGGACAGGGTTCAGCATATTTCACTTATGTTTATGGCTGCCAGGTAGCGGAGGTTTCGGTGAATGTGGGAACTGGTGAGGTTTATGTTAACCGGATTACCGCGGTTCACGATCCGGGAAAAGTGATCAATCTGCTGGGCGCGCAGGGCCAGGTTTACGGTGGGGTTACACAAGGAGCCGGCTATGGTCTTTGGGAGGAGCTCACCACATCGCATGGATTTATCAGAGAATTAAATTTCGACCAGGTTTTGATACCAACGAGCAAAGATATTGGTGAAATTATCCCTCATTTTATCGAGGGAGAGGATGATTTTGGCCCCTGGGGTGGCAAGTCCCTTGGCGAACCGACGCTGGAACTTACCGCTGCCGCCATCGCCAACGCGGTCAGAAACGCGGTTGGTATCCGCTTTTTCAACCTGCCACTGAATCTTGAAGAAATTGTACTAAAAAGAAAATTAAGACCCTGGGATTTAAAGAGGGGGAGCGCACTATGATTCCTGCTATTGATTTTTATCGTCCCAACACTCTTGCTGAACTTTTTTCCAAAATGAATGAATTAAAAGAGTCAGGGAAAATTATTGCCGGGGGTACGGATGTTATCCCTGGATTCCAGCAAAATTCAGTCAGGTTTAAAAAAATAAACTCCCTGGTGGATATAAATCAAATTCCTGAATTAAAAACAATTAAGGAAACTGATACAACAGTGACCATTGGCGGCGCGGCAACTTTTTCTGAAATAATGAATAGCGAATTAATCCGGAAATATTATCCCTTGCTGGTTAAAGCTGTTTCCGGGATTGGCAGCCTGCAAATCAGGAACCGTGCCACAGTCGTGGGCAATTTTGTAAATAACGCGCCCTGCGCGGATAGCGTGCCTTCTTTGCTGGTATATGACGCGTCAATTAAAATTGAATCTTCCGGGCAGCAACGGGAGTTATTATTGAAAGACTTTTTACTGGCGCCTTACCGGACGCAACTGAATTCAAACGAAGTTGTAACAAAAATAATATTACCGAAAATCGCTAATGAATATCATGGTGATTTTTATAAATTGGGACGAAGAAGAGCCGTTGCCATTAGTAGAATTACTTTGGCAGTGTTGATGAAAGTAAATGATTCATTTATTCAGGACGTGAGAATCGCCAGTGGCGCTGTTACGCCGATTGGAAAACGTTTTCCCGATTTGGAAAAATTCGCTAATGGAAAAAAAATAAGCCCGGCTTTATTCAAAGAACTTGCCCAAATGATGGGTGAAAAAATTATTGAAGAAACCGGAATCCGCTGGTCCAGCCATTATAAAGTGCCGGTTGTTCAGCAGATGTTTTACCAACTTTTGCGGAATATTCATGAAATTAAGGAATAGTTTATGAGTATCACCATTAACTTCATTTTAAATGATAACCCAGTAACAGTGGAAACCGAATCCAACCTCAGACTGATCGATATTTTGCGGGAAAATTTAGGATTAACC